>JASFOT010000163.1:0-5747 GCA_050116375.1 Gammaproteobacteria bacterium
CGGGACGACCTCTGGGACGAGGCGGCCGAGGCCGCCATGGGACACATCGAGATTGCCCGATGGGCCGACCTGGTGCTGGTGGCGCCGGCCAGCGCGGACTTTATCGCCCGTCTGGCGGCCGGACTCGCCGATGACCTTCTGACGACACTCTGCCTGGCCACGGAAGCGCCGATCGTGCTCGGCCCCGCCATGAATCGGGCCATGTGGTCCAATGCGGCCACCCGGGATAACGTTCGGTTGCTCGAGGCTCGGAATGTCTCCCTGATCGGGCCGGCGGAAGGGGACCAGGCCTGCGGCGAAACGGGTCCCGGCAGAATGACGGAGCCGGAGACAATCGCCGAAGAGATTTGCCGCCGCCTGGCTGACGAGGGTGTTCTCAGCGGCCGCCGGGTGGTGGTCACCGCCGGGCCGACCAGGGAGGTGATCGACCCGGTGAGGTACCTGACCAACCGCAGTTCGGGAAAAATGGGCTTTGCGGTGGCACGTGCGGCCCGTTCGGCAGGTGCGGAAGTCACCCTGGTTGCAGGACCGGTGAGCCTGGCGACGCCGCCCGGCGTGGATCGGGTTGATGTGGAATCCGCGGATGAAATGCTGGCCGCCGCCGAGACGGCGGCCAGGGGCGCGGATGTCTTTATCGCTGCGGCCGCCGTCGCCGACTACCGTCCGCTGGAGCCCTCGGACCGCAAGATCAAGAAGACAGCGGAGACCCTGCGGCTGGAGCTGACCAGAAACCCGGATGTGCTGGCCACCGTTGCTGCCTGGAAGGATCGGCCCTTCATGGTGGGCTTCGCCGCAGAGACGGATAATGTGGAGGCGAACGCCGAGACCAAGCTCGAGGCCAAGAAGCTGGATATGATCGCGGCCAACCGGGTCGGTCCCGGGGTGGGTTTCGACTGTGATCAGAACACGCTGACGGTGATCTGGCCGGGCGGTCGGGAGGTCCTGCCTGCAGCCGGCAAAGATGTATTGGCGCGCCAGCTCATCGATCTGATCGCCGAGCGGCTGCGCGGCAATGGGAGTTGAGCGGCCATGCAGGTGATCAAGCTGAAAATTCTGGACGAGCGCCTGGGTGACGAATTCCCCCTGCCGGACTACGCCACGGACGGTTCCGCAGGCGTGGATCTGCGTGCCTGCGTCAAGGAACCGATAACCGTAGCCCCCGGGGAAACCACGCTGATTCCCACCGGCATGGCGATCCATATCGGGGATCCGTCATTGGCCGCCGTGTTGCTGCCGCGCTCCGGTCTGGGTCACAAGCACGGGATCGTGCTGGGGAATCTGGTGGGTCTGATCGATTCGGACTACCAGGGCCAGGTTTTCGTCTCCTGCTGGAACCGTGGCGCGGAGGCCTTTACCGTGCAGCCCGGCGAGCGCATTGCCCAGATGGTACTGGTGCCGGTGGTGCAGGCGCGGTTCGAGGTGGTTGAGGATTTCGAGGAAAGCGACCGGGGGGCCGGTGGCTTCGGCCACTCCGGGCGTCACTGACTGGCCGTTGTGCCCTCGGGCGGCAGGCCCTTGAGTTCCCGGAAACGCGCTATGTCAACCGCAAATTTCTCGCGGATGCGCTCCTGCTCGGTCCGGTTTGTCGCCAGGCGCGCCTCGTAATCCGCAATCGAGGCTTTGGTGTCTTCGATATCCTGCTGGAGGTCCGCGGGGATTTCCGCGGGCATGCCGGGCTCCGAGTTGACTGCCTCGTGCTCGGCAGCGGCGAGCTCCAGATCAGCCAGCTGCTGGTTGAGCCGTCCAAGGTAGCGCTCGGTTACCGAGTTCTGGGATTCGAGCTGGTCGATCCGTCGATCCCGGACGTCCTCGATTTCCTCGACGGACAGGTACGTCCGGAGAAGCACCCGGTCGGCTTCCGCGCGGCGCGCAGCCTCCTTTCGACGCTCGATTTCTTCCCCGGCCACCGATTCGGTGACGACGGGTTCCTGTTTCGATGCGCTGTCGGCACCGGCTCCGCCGCTCTGCCCGTCCATCTGGTCGGCATATTCCGGCGGAATCGTGTCGCCGAAATGGACATTGCCGTCCTTGTCGACCCAACGGTGGACCTGCCCCTGCGCCATACCGGCCAGGAGAAGGCAGAGAGCGATGCCCGCAAGCAGTGTTTTCATAGTGTTTCTAATAACACATGTTGCCGCCGGGTGGCGAGGCGCGAGTCTCATTTCAGACGCCGTAGCGGTCCCGATAGGCCTTGACCGCATCCAGGTGGGCCGCGTGTGTCGATGAACCTTCCAGGTGGGCGATGAGCTCACCGAGCCCGATGATGCTGATGACCGGCGCGCCCAGGGTCGATTCGACCTCCTGTACCGCGGATCGTTCACCCTGGCCCCGCTCCTGCCGATCCAGGGCGATCAGGACTCCCGCGATCCGGGCGTCCGCCGCACAGATGATTTCCCGTGATTCGCGGATCGCCGTGCCGGCGGTGATGACATCGTCCACCACCATGACCCGGCCGGCGAGGGGGGCGCCGACGATCTGACCGCCCTCGCCATGGTCCTTGGCTTCCTTCCGGTTGAAGGCGAAGGGCCGATCCTGGCCATGACGGTCGGCCAGAGCCGCGGCGCAGGCGGTGACCAGGGGAATGCCCTTGTATGCGGGCCCGAAAAGCATGTCGTACCGAACGCCCGAGTTGACCAGCGCCCGGGCGTAATAACGTCCCAGCTCCAGCACCGCTCCGCCCGTGTTGAAAAGGCCGGCGTTGAAGAAGTAGGGACTGATCCGACCGGATTTGAGCGTGAATTCGCCGAAACGCAGAACCCCGCGATCCAGACAGAACTGAATGAATTGTCGCTGGTATTCCTGCATGACCCAGAATTCCGGAAAGGCGGTGATCTTCGCGGTCGCGCCGGGCATCGGCTTCGGTATGATACACGCTGCCCACGAGGTCACGGCCCCGCATGCGAGTTATCACTCTGAACGCCAACGGAATCCGATCCGCCGCCCGCAAGGGCTTCTATCGTTGGCTTCCGGCGCAGAGGGCCGACGTGGTTTGCCTGCAGGAGACCAAGGCCCAGGAGCATCAGCTCGATCACGGCATGTTCCGGCCCGGTCGTTTTCACTGCCACTATTTCGATGCAGAAAAGAAAGGCTACAGTGGCGTCGCGATTTACGCGCGGCGGGAGCCCGACAGCATTATTCGTGGCCTGGGGTTCGAGGAATTCGATCGCGAGGGCCGGTATATCGAGGCCCGCTTCGGAAAGCTGTCCGTCGCCTCGATCTACCTGCCTTCCGGCTCTTCCAGCGAGGAGCGACAGCAGGCCAAGTTCCGATTTCTCGACCTGTTCATGCCCTATCTGCGCAGGCTCCGTCGCCGGCGGCGGGAATATATTCTTTGCGGCGACTGGAACATCGCCCACAAGCCCATCGACCTGAAAAACTGGCGGTCCAACCAGAAAAACTCGGGCTTCCTGCCCGAGGAAAGGGCATGGATGGACGAGCTTTTGGATCGGGTGGGTTATGTCGACGCGTTCCGGGAAGTCAACCCGGAGCCCGACCAGTACACCTGGTGGTCGAACCGGGGCCGGGCGTGGGAAAAGAATGTGGGCTGGCGGATCGATTACCAGATCGTGACGCCGGGCCTCAGGGAAAAAGTTCTCGGGGCCAGGATCTACAAGCGCAAGCGATATTCCGATCATGCGCCGCTGACCATCGATTACGACGTGGAACTGGAGTCGGTCTGACGTGCTGAATCGGTTTGCCGGCTGGCGGAAGTCCATGGAGGTCTACAGGCACCGGCGGGTGCTGGCCATGCTGTTTCTTGGTTTTTCCGCCGGTCTGCCCTTCCCCCTGGTTTTTTCCACCCTGTCCGCCTGGCTGCGTGATTTCGGCGTGGACCGGGCGACCATCGGGTTCTTCGCCTGGGTCGGGCTGACCTACTCCATCAAGGTGCTGTGGGCGCCATTTGTCGACCGGCTGAGGCTTCCGCTGCTCACCGGCCTGGTGGGACAGAGGCGTTCCTGGATGCTGCTCGCCCAGGCAGGGATCGTGTTCGGGCTGGTGTCCCTGGCCTCCCTGGACCCCTCCGCCGACATCGGGGCCGTTGCATTCATGGCGCTTCTGGTCGCCTTTGCGTCGGCCACCCAGGACATCACCGTGGACGCCTACCGGATCGAGGCGGTGGAGGCGAGCCGCCAGGGAGCTATGGCCGCGAGTTACAACCTCGGCTACCGGGCGGCGGTGCTGGTGGGCGGCGCAGGCGCCCTTTATGTGGCGGATTTCTACGACTGGTCCATGGCGTACAAGTCAATGGCTGCATGCATGGTCCTGGGCGTGGTGACGGCGCTGATCATCCGCGAGCCGGAGCATTACCGCGACGCAGCGGTCAGCGCCATGGAGTCGGAAATCGCGCTGCGGCTGTCGGGAGGAAAGATCCGCTCGGGCCCGATCGGGCGGGCGGTGGACTGGATCGGCGCGGCGGTGATCGCGCCTTTCGTCGAATTCTTCCGGCGCAACGGCCGCTTCGCCATCGTGCTGCTGGCCCTGATCCTGACCTTCAATATCAGCGACCGGGTCCTGGGGATCATGGCCAACCCCTTTTACCTGGACGTGGGCTTCTCCAAGTCGGAGATCGCGAGCGTCGCCAAGATTTTCGGCTTTGTCATGACCATTGTGGGGGCCGGAGTCGGCGGCGTCATGGTGGCACGCTGGGGCAACCTGCCCACCATGCTGCTGGCAGCCGTCATGCTGGCTCTGACCAACCTGATGTTCGTTCTCCTGGCCGTCTCCGGTCCCGACATCAGGATCCTGGTGTTCACCATCAGCGGCGATAATCTCAGTGCCGGGCTGGCCGGCGTGGCGTTCATTGCCTATCTGTCGTCGCTGACCAACCAGGCCTACACGGCAACGCAGTATGCGCTGTTCAGTTCCCTCATGTCCGTGGTGGGCAAGTTCATCAGCGGCTGGTCCGGCGTCGTCGTGGAGGCGTGGGGCTACCCGGTGTTTTTCTTCTATGCGGCGTCTACGGGCATCCCCGCCATACTCCTGATCCTTTACATCATGAACCGGAACCCGGCCCCGGCCACGGTGAAGGAGGAAGCCTAGTGGACCGGTCCCTCCGGGGCCGCGGCAGCATGAACGGGGGCCGCGTGATGCAGCACCATCCGCCAGCCGTCGCCGGTCCGGCGATAGCCGTTGGTCACCGTAAGTGTGGCCACGCGTTCATCGTCCATCCGCAGATGCTCCAGTCCCGTATGCAGGGCCAGATCGCCGGATTCGTGCCTCTCCATACACTGGTAGGCGATGTCGAAACGATTGTCCGATCCCAGGATATCCCGCCAGCTCTCCAGAACAGAGGCTCTCCCGCTCAGGCTTTCCTGTCCCGGATGAACGCAGATGACGGTCTCGCTCTCTGCCCACACCCGGAGCATTCCGGGCAGGTCGCCTTCCGCGAATGCCCGGTAAAACTCCGTCTCGGCAGCGTCGGCAGTTGCGTGCTTCATGCGATTCGGTCTCCGGGAAAGCCAGGCCCGGCCATCATCTCATGACCAGCGAACGTCGTCTCGTCATCTGCCGTTTCGACGAACTCGAACCGGTCGATGCACGCGGATTCCGCCTCGGCCCGGAGGACCAGGGGCATACCGGCTTTGTCGTCCGCTGTCAGGACGCCCTTCATGCCTACCGAAACGTCTGTCCCCACGCGGGCAATCCTCTTCACTGGAAGCCGCACGGATTCCTCACCAGGAACCGCGATCTGATTATGTGTTCGGTGCACGGGGCGATTTTCGATATCGCGTCCGGCCGCTGCGTCG
>JASFOT010000164.1:0-5663 GCA_050116375.1 Gammaproteobacteria bacterium
GTAGGCAGCGCCCATCAGGGCATTGGCGGCCTGCTCGATATCCGCATCCGGCAGCACGACCATGTGGTTCTTGGCGCCGCCGAGGGCCTGTACGCGCTTTCCGTGGGCGCTGGCGGTCGTGTAGATGTACTCCGCCACCGGCGTGGAGCCAACGAAACTGACGGCGGCCACGTCGGGATCGGTCAGAAGCGCGTCCACGGCCTGTTTGCCGCCGTTGATAACGTTGAAAACCCCCTCTGGCAGGCCGGCTTCGGTGAGGAGCCGGGCCAGATAAAGAGCGGCGGAGGGATCCTTCTCGGAGGGTTTCAGGATGAACGTGTTGCCGCAGGCCAGGGCGACGGGAAACATCCACATGGGCACCATCGCCGGAAAATTGAAGGGAGTGATACCGGCGCACACGCCAACGGGCTGACGCAAGGACCAGCTGTCGACACCGGTCCCCACGTTCTCGGAAAATTCGCCTTTCAGAAGGTGGGGAATC
Source organism: Gammaproteobacteria bacterium (assembly GCA_050116375.1). Lineage (GTDB taxonomy): Bacteria > Pseudomonadota > Gammaproteobacteria > Steroidobacterales > XN24 > JAHEFR01. The sequence goes on from JASFOT010000164.1 coordinate 482, forward strand.
CCGCAGGCGAACTCCACGACTTCCAGACCCCGTGTCACTTCCCCGCTGGCGTCGTCGTGCAGTTTGCCGTGTTCCGAGGAAATGATTCGTGCCAGCTCGTCGGCATTCTGTTCCAGCAGCTCCCTGAATCGGAACATGACGCGGGCCCGGCGCAGCGGGGGCGTGCCGGCCCATGACGGCAGGGCCTGCCTGGCCGCAGCGATCGCCTCCCGGGTCAGATCGAGATCGGCCATCGGCACCCGCGCGGCCACCTTCCCGGTCGCCGGATCGAAAACATCGCCGAACTCGCCGCCGTCGGGGATGAAAAACCGGCCACCGATAAAATGCGTCAGCGTGGCGGGGGAATCAGCTTTGCTCGCGGCACTGGTCATCTCAGGCACCGAAAGCTTTTTCGAAGGGGACATACTCGTAGCCGAGATCGCGGGCAACGGCCTCATAGGTGACATGGCCCGCGTGCACGTTCAGTCCCTCGCGCAGATGTTTGTCCGCCCGCAGGGCTGCCTCCACCCCCAGATTTGCCAGCCGGATCACGTAGGGAAGGGTCGCGTTGGTCAGCGCAAAAGTCGATGTCCGGGCGACCGCGCCTGGCATGTTCGCCACGCAGTAGTGGACAACTTCGTCAACCACGTAGGTGGGCTCCTGGTGGGTCGTGGGCTTGCTGGTTTCGAAACAGCCGCCCTGGTCGATGGCCACGTCCACAACGACGGCGCCGCGCTTCATCAGCGACAGCTGCGCCCGGTGAACGAGCTTCGGAGCAGCGGCACCGGGTATGAGCACGGCACCGATCACCAGGTCGGCCCTCGAGATCTGGTCCTCGATGCTGTCCGCGGTGGAGAACAGGGTTTTCATCCTGGGACCGTAGAGGTCATCCAGCTCCACCAGCTTGTCCGGCGACCGTTCCATGACGTAAACGTCGGCGCCAAGCCCCATCGCCATCCTGGCGGCGTTGACGCCGACCACGCCCCCGCCGATGACCACTACCCGGCCCGGCGACACGCCGGGCACGCCCCCCAGGAGGGTCCCGTTGCCGCCCTTGTGGCGCTCGAGAGCGTGAGCGCCGGCCTGAATGGACATGCGTCCGGCAACCTCGCTCATGGGGCGCAGCAGCGGCAGACCGCCTCTGGCGTCGGTGACGGTCTCATAGGCAATGGCGGTGACACCGGACTCCACCAGAAGTCGCGTCTGATCCGGGTCCGGAGCCAGGTGCAGATAGGTGAACAGGGCCTGACCCTCCCGCAGCATCCGGCACTCGTCAGGCTGAGGCTCCTTGACCTTCACGATCATCTCCGCCCGCTCGAAAATTTCTTCTGGCGTTTCGACGACCTCGGCCCCGGCCGCCTCGTAATGCTCGTCGTCCAGGCCGATGCCGTGACCCGCCCGGGTCTGGATCAGAACCTGATGACCGTCGGCAGCAAGCTCGCGCGCGCCTGCCGGAGTCAGGCCTACGCGGTATTCGTTGTTTTTGATCTCTTTAGGTACACCTATCAACATTTGATTTCCCCGAATTCCTGTAGTCGAAGTGTGAGGACAGCGGACCCGATCGGTTGTCAGTCCAGGGACCTGAGAACGTCCCCGAGGGTGCCGAACAGCGTGTCGATATGCTGCTTTTCAATGATAAGCGGCGGCGAAAGGGCAATGATGTCACCCGTGAATCGCACCAGAACCCCTTTCTCGAAACACTTCACGTGCGCATCGAAAGCCCTCGCGCCCGGTGCGCCTTCCCGGGACGCCAACTCGATACCGGCCACCAGTCCGAGATTCCGGATATCGATGACGTTGGGCAAACCGTGGAGGCTGTGCACGGCTTCCTCCCAGTAAGGGGCCATTTCGGCAGCGCGATTGAACAGGTCTTCCTGCTCGTAGATATCCATGGCTGCCAGTCCGGCCGCGCAGGCCACCGGGTGTCCCGAATAGGTGTAGCCGTGGAACAGCTCGATGACATGTTCCGGTCCGTTCATGAAAGCGTCGTAAATCTCGTCGCGAACGAAAACAGCGCCCATGGGAATGGAGCCGTTGGTCAGGCCCTTGGCGGTGGTGATGATATCCGGCAGGACGTCGAAATAGTCCGCGGCAAAGGCCTGCCCCAGCCGTCCGAACCCCGTGATCACTTCGTCAAAAATCAGAAGTATGCCGTGACGGTCGCAGATTTCCCGGAGTCTCCGCAGATATCCCACTGGAGGCAGAATGACGCCGGCGGAACCCGCTACCGGTTCGACGATTACAGCCGCGATTGTCGAGGCGTCGTGCAGCTCGACGATCCGCTGCAGGTCGTCCGCCAGGTGGGCACCCCACTCCGGAAGTCCGCGGGAGAACGCATTGTGTTCGAGGTCGAGGGTGTGACGCAGATGATCCACGCCGGGCAACATGGCGCCGAAAAATTTTCGATTGTTGACCATGCCACCCACCGAGATGCCCCCGAACCCGACCCCGTGATAGCCCTTTTCGCGGCCGATCAGACGCTGCCGGGCGCCCTCGCCCCGGACCCTGTGGTACGCGATGGCGATTTTCAACGCGGTATCCACTGACTCGGAGCCGGAATTGGTGAAAAACACCTTCTTCAGACCTTGCGGCGCCATTGCTGAAAGACGTGAGGCGAACTGGAACGCCACGGGATGACCCATGTTGAAAAGGGGTGCGTACTCCATCTCCTGAATCTGCCGGGCAACGGCTTCGCTGATCTCCCGACGACCGTGCCCTGCGTTGACGCACCAGAGCCCCGCTGTCCCGTCCAGCACCTCGTGACCCTCCGGGGTGAAGTAATGCATGCCTTCCGCGCGGGACAGGAGTCTAGGGGCGGCCTTGAACTGCCGATTGGCGGTGAACGGCATCCAGAAAGGCAGCATGTCGGGTCGAACGGCAGTGTCGGGGACGTGCTCGCTGGGGCTAATCATGGGGCTCCTCGCTCTCCGGGACCAGTCCCGGTCTGATCGAAAATGTCAAAATAAATTCGACGCAATCTCCAGTTTCCTGGCTGATTTGGCATTTTTACCCGCGAAGTGTTAAATATCTTATACAGTTTGTCTGGGACGAACAATGAGCGTGGACGTCGGCGCGCGCCTGAAAACCCTTCGCAAGATGCATGGCCTGTCCCAAAGGGAGTTGGCCAAGCGGGCAGGCGTCACCAACGGCACCATCTCGCTTATCGAGCAGAACCGGGTCAGCCCTTCCGTCAGTTCGCTGCGCAAAGTGTTGTCGGGCATTCCCATGTCCCTCGGAGAGTTCTTTGCTACAGACTTTAGCGCGACACCGAAAGTTTTTTTCGAGAGCGATGAACTGACCGATCTTGGCGACGGCCAGGTTCGGCTGCGGCTGGTGGCTGGCGACCGGCGCGAGCGCGCCATGGCGCTGATGCACGAGACCTACGCCCCGGGGGCCGACACGGGCGAGGACATGCTGACCCACGAGGGGGAAGAAGGCGGGGTCGTTGTCCAGGGCCGGATCGAGATCACGGTAGGCGGCCGCAAGCGAATACTCGGCCCCGGCGATGCCTACTATTTCGACAGTACGCTACCCCACCGGTTTCGCAATCCTGACGACGACGAGTGTGTCATCATCAGCGCCAACACGCCCCCGAGCTTCTGAACTGCATCGATGGCCGCTTCTCCGATTCCGGGACCGGGACGGAGCCCGGTCCCGGATTCCGGCGGTCCTGGAACGGAGATAAACCCATGCCCCAACTTTCCACACTGGATGACTGGAATCGCCTCGTTGACGGTTTGTCGATCCGCACGGAGGCTTTCATCGACGGTCGCTACGTTCCCGCCGCCGGCGGGGAGACTTTCGACTGCGTCAATCCCGCCAACAGTCAGGTGATTGCCCGGATTGCGGCGACAGACGCGGAGGACGTCAACCGTGCCGTGATCGCCGCCCGCCGAGCCTTCGACAGTGGTCGATGGCCGCGGATGGCGCCGTCGGCCCGCAAGGAAATACTGCTTCGATTTGCGGAACTCATCCGACAAAACCAGGATGAACTTGCGGCGCTCGAGACCATCGACATGGGCAAGCCCATCGCTGACAGCACCACCATCGATATACCCGGCGCTGCCCGTTGCATTGCCTGGTACGCGGAAGCCGTCGACAAGGTCTACGACGAGGTGGCGCCCACTTCCCGCGAGCAAATCGGCCTGATCACCCGGGAGCCCGTGGGCGTCGTGGCCTGCATCGTTCCGTGGAATTTTCCGCTGCTCATGGCAGCCTGGAAGATAGGGCCCGCTCTCGCCGCGGGAAACGCCGTGATTCTCAAGCCCTCGGAAAAATCACCGCTCACGGCCATCCGGGTAGCCGAACTGGCCGCGGAGGCCGGCATCCCGGACGGGATATTCAATGTACTGCCCGGCTTCGGGGACAAGACCGGCAAGCCACTGGCGCTTCACGAGGACGTGGACTGCCTGGCGTTTACGGGCTCCACCGCGATCGGCAAGCAGATCCTGCAGTACTCCGGCCAGTCCAACATGAAACGGGTGTGGCTGGAATGCGGCGGCAAGAGTCCCAATATCGTATTCGCCGACTGCCCGGATCTGGACGCCGCCGTTCAGGCCGCCGGGTTCGGGATCTTTTTCAACCAGGGAGAAATGTGCTCCGCAGCCTCTCGCTTGCTCGTGGAGGACAGCATTCGGGAGGCCTTCCTGGAAAAACTGCTGGCCTTCGCGGACACCATGCAACCGGGAGACCCGCTCGACCCCGCCACCCGCATGGGGGCGATCGTCGACAAAGTCCAGTTCGACACCGTGATGAACTACATCGCGCGAGGAAAGGAAGAGGGCGCCACCCTAAGGACCGGCGGTTCCCGTGTACTCGAGGATACCCGGGGCTGGTTCGTGCCGCCGACGGTTTTCGACGACGTGGACAATCAGATGTCTATTGCCCAGGAGGAAATCTTCGGGCCGGTTCTGTCGACTATCGCTTTCGGCTCAGCTGAGCAGGCCCTCAGCCTGGGAAACGACGTTCGCTATGGTCTGGCCGCCGCCGTGTGGACCCGGGACATCAACAAGGCCCACCGTATCGCCAAAGGCCTGAGAGCCGGTACGGTCTGGATAAACTGCTACGACGCCGGTGACCTGACCGTGCCGTTCGGCGGATTCAAGGAATCCGGCAACGGTCGCGACAAATCCCTCCATGCTCTCGACAAGTACGTGGAGCTGAAGACCACGTGGATCGAGCTCGGCGGCTGACCGGGACTCCC
>JASFOT010000165.1:0-5643 GCA_050116375.1 Gammaproteobacteria bacterium
CTCTGTCATCCACCCGGGTGACGTCCAGCGCATGTCGGCCGGCACGGGCGTTCGTCACAGCGAATACAACGCCTCGCACACTGACCCCGTGCATTTCCTGCAGATCTGGATTCTCCCGGAAACGGCAGGTCTCGATCCGGGTTATGAGCAGAAGTCTTTCCCGGACGAGGAAAAGCGCGGTCGCTTGCGGCTGGTGGGCTCAAGAGACGGACGCGAAGGCTCCGTCACGATCCATCGGGACGTTGACTTATATGCCGCCCTGCTCGGCGAAGGCGACAGCGTCGGTCACACATTCCCGCCGGGCCGCAAAGGCTGGGTGCAGGTGGCGAGGGGCGCTGCCGTGCTCGACGGGCAGCCGCTTCAACAGGGTGACGGCGTCGCCATCGAAGGGCCCGCCACCATTTCGCTGACCGGTTCGCCGGACACCGAGATCCTGCTGTTCGATATGGCCTGAAACCGGCACCAGACCTGAAGGGTGAAGCCTTCAGGTCAAAGCTACCCCCCTCCGCAGGGGACAACCGTCTGGAACACGATATACAGGGAAATCAGTTCATGAGCGCATCAGTCACAGCCGGGGATGACTATTGGCCGGAGCTGCGGTTTGGCGACTGGAGCGAGTCGGCCGAAACGCTTCACATGTGGACCCAGATCATCGGCAAGATCCGGATGGTGCAGTCCCCGTGGATGAATCACTCGTGGCACGTGACGCTCTACGTGACACCGCGGGGCCTGACCACCGGAACGATCCCCCATGGAAACCTGACTTTCAGCATCGACTTCGACTTCATCGATCATCAGCTGATCCTCCGCTCGTGCGACGGCCGCGTCGAGCGTGTGGCGCTCGAGCCGCAAACGACCGCCGACTTTTACGGTTCGGTGATGGAGTGCCTCGACAGGCTCGGTCTGCCCGTCAGGATCAACGTGGTGCCGAACGAGGTGGAGCAGGCGATCCCGTTTCCGGAGGATCGGGTTCACAAGACCTACGATCCGTTGGCCATCAACCGGTTCTGGCGGGTTCTCTACCAGGCCGATCGTGTTTTCCGTTCATTCCGGGCGGAGTTTCCCGGCAAGGCGAGTCCGTCGCATTTTTTCTGGGGGAGCTTCGATCTCGCGGTCACCCGCTTCTCGGGGCGACCCGCGCCTGACCATCCTGGCGGACTGCCGAACATGCCGCTCTGGGTCGCGCAGGAAGCCTACTCCCAGGAAGTGAGCAGTGCCGGATTCTGGCCGGGCGGGGCCGCTTACCCCGAAGCCATTTTTTACTCCTACGCGTACCCGTCCCCGCCAGGATTCGGCGAGGCGGCCATCGAGCCGTCGGCGGCATTCTGGTCGCCGGAGCTTGGCGAGTTCGTTCTGCCTTACGAGGCCGTCCGGACCGCTGAGGATCCGGATCGGGTCCTGCTGGCTTTCCTGAATTCGACCTACGATGCCGCGGCCAACCTCGGCAGGTGGGATCTCGGTGGATGCGAGCGTCGGCATTTCCCGCCAAAGTGATTCCCGGTGCTGAGTCCGCCAGTGTTTGTCCCAGGACCCATGCAGACCGGCCGACACTCTCAGTCTCTGCGTTTCAGTGTCTCGCAGAAAACGGTCCCTTTAATTTGTCAGCTTGATATTGGCTCGCCGGGCCATCCGAGCGGGACCTGTTTTGCAAGCCCCGTGTACCGCGCAGAAGTGTGACGTTCTTCACACTCCTTTCAAAAACGTGACCGAATTCACATTTCTGCTGCAGCTTCGGGACTAATCTGATTCTCACGCGCTTTTTCGATGGCGCGGCAATCGTCCGAAAAAGGCAAATCTGCCGAAAGGCAGTGACGCAAAGCTTCCGGTCTAAGGGCATCAGCCTAGGACAGCGGGGCCGCCGGATTGAAAACGCCAAGTTTCCCCGGGCTTCTCCGGGGCACCGCGCGTTTCCTCAGGCAGTTCCGCCTCTCCCTGGTTTCCTGGCCGGCAACTCACGCAACCATGGTCTCGTGGACTCGTTGTTGCGGATACTCGAGAGGAGAGAGAAGGTGGAAAAACGAATCACGATCGCGGCGATCGCCGCAATTCTGGCTGCCGGTGTCGCATCGGCAGAACCCAATGGCAACGGTAACGGCGCCGCGGTCGGCAAGGGCGGATTCCTGCTAAACGTTCATGCCTACGATCAGTGCCCGGGAGGCGACTTCCTGGATTCGAACCGGCGCCAGATCGCGGTACAAAATGGCGCAGCGGGAAATGGCGCGGACAAGACTGTCAAGATCAACAAGATATTCCTGCAGCCCGGGGAGGATTTCTGGGTTCAGGACGGCAATGCCTGCGACGACGGCGCGAATTTCTACCTGCCCATCACGGCGGAGAACTGCTCGAACTGCGGTATCGAGGAAGGAGACCCGGTAGATCCCACGTTCACCCAGTACGAAGTCCGGGCCCGGGTGCTGGGCCAGCCGGGCGGCTCCGTCAACGTGACGAGCTGCGTCGAGGAGGCCGCGGATGACGCAATTGTCGTCGATGACAATACCGACTCGGAGATTCTGTGCTCCGTCGGCGAGGGCAATATCTGGGTACAGACGCGCACCGTGGGTAACGGCAAAGAACAGAACAAATGGGAGAACGTGAGTACCCAATTGCTGACCGTCTGCGTCGACACGGACGGGGATATGGCATGCGACGACCGTCTCGGCCTGTTCGATCCTGCTGGCGAGGGATACTGGTGGAACTGGGACGCGAACGGCAGTCCGCACGTACAGTTGGTGTTCTACCCCGTCGATTCCGGCGTCTGAACCGCTGAATTCCCGGTTTCGCTCAATGGGGCGCATCGATCAGCGTCCGGCAGCAAAAGCCGTCACTTGGCCAGGACAAGGGACCGGGACAGACGCATTTTTGCGTCTGTCCCGTTTGCCTGCGACAAAAGCCCCGTCGGCACGCCGGCAGGAGGCTCGGTCTTAGTCCCCGATCCCCTCGAAGAAGCGTGCGGCCTGGGCGGCGGGGCGCGTCATCAGGCGGCGCAGATAGTCGGCCAGGTTTCCCTCCAGGGACAGCAACCCGGCCTGAACCCCGATACGCAAAACGTAGGCCGCAAAGATATCGGCCAGGGTGAAGTCACCGCAGATGTAACCGTTCGCAGGCATGCTGGCGGAAAACACGGGCAGTTTTGCCTTTAGTGGCCCTGCCGAAAGGTCCGCCCAGGCGGAGTCCACAAATCCGCTTTTCGCCAGGTAGTACATGACCACCGGGGTTTCCAGCGAGCTGGTCGCCAGGCTGACTGACTGCCAGAAGCGATCCCTGCTCCCCTGCTCTTGTGGAATGAGGCCCGCTTCGGGATGCCGCTCCGCCAGTGACAGGCAGATCGCGTTGGACTCGATCAGGGTCTGACCATCCAGTTCGACGGCGGGGACCTGGCCGTAGGGATTCAGCTGCCGATAGGAATCTCCGGTCTGATCACCCATCCTGACCCGCGCTTCCTCGATTTCGTATCCCAGTTCCCGCGCGGTCCAGCGCACCTTGCCGCTTCGATCCATATCGGCAAAGGACCAGAGCCTTAAACGTCGGCTCATTTGTCTGAAGCACCGGACGCGATCTTCGGCCTCTTCACGATACCCGCGCTGTCCAGGGAATAGTCGAGTAGCCGATGGATCGCCTCCGTTTTGGTGGACACTCTGTGTGCTGCCATCCAGCGGCGCAGGCGCTCTGCCGTAATCGGATCCAGCCTCAAGGTCATCCGGGTTCGCATGTCTCCCATGTCCCTCCTCCGTAGGTCCGCGTGTTTTTGGTGTCCCATTAGTCTAGAACACTGAAACGGAGCGGGGCGAGCCCGGGCAACGCCGGACGAGCGGCGTAGTGAACCGGGCGCTCCAATCCCCGGAAAATCGGCGGCAGCAAGGCGGGAAGGCTGACCACACCGTCGCAGGCCGTCCGCCACGAAACGCGCTGCCGGAGACTGCGGTCAGCCCGTCCGTTAACATGTGAACTCGGTTTCACCTGGCTTCAGGAAATTCATATGTCGCTCAGCCACCGCCCAGTCATGCTTTTCTCCCTGATCGCCGCGTTGTGGATGGCGACCGGGTGTACGGGATCGACCGGCCAGGTCGGCCCTGCCGACAAACCCGCCGAAACCATGGACACGCTGGTGACGGCGGACTGGCTCCGCCGGCATCTGGACGACCCCGATCTTGTGGTGCTGGACTGCACCGTTATCATCGAGCAGGCCGGGGACGGCAGTCTGATCGAGCGGAGCGGCAGAGCGGACTACGAGGCCGGGCACATCCCGACAGCGGGGTTCGCCGATCTGACAGGCGATCTTTCCGACAAGACGAGCTCGCTGAAATACGCCCTGCCGTCAGCGCAGAAGTTCGCGGACGCCATGGGTGCGCTTGGCGTGGGAGACGACTCCCGAGTGGTGCTGTACTCGGCAAATAACCAGGTCTGGGCCGCCCGTGTCTGGTGGATGCTGCGATGGATCGGATTCGACCGGGCAGCCCTGCTCGACGGCGGCCTCGATGCCTGGACGGCCGCGGGTCTTCCGCTGTCCGCCGATCCGGTGGATCCGCCCGCCCGGACGCTGACCCCGAGGGTGCGGCCAGAACTGATGGCCGACCGCGACGAGGTGTTCGCCGCGATTACTGACACCAGTGTCACCCTGATCGACGCAATGCCGGGGCCTCACTACAGGGGCGAGATGTCCATGTACGACCGGCCGGGGCATATTGCCGGCGCCATCAACGTGCCGGTGTACTCCCTGGTCGACGATACGGGTCATTTCCGCTCGCCGGACGAACTCACCACGGTGTTCGACCAGGATCCCGACAGCCGAGTGATCACTTATTGCGGGGGTGGTATCGCCGCTTCCGCCACCGCTTTTGTCATGACACGGCTCGGCTTCACCAATGTCGCCTTATACCCGGCCTCGCTCCAGGAGTGGGCAGCGGACCCCGGGAACCCCATGGAAGTCGCGCCAGTGGAGGATGAATTCGGCCCGTAGGGGCCAGCCGCCGTTCCGCAGGGGGGCTACTTCGGAACCAGCGCCACCACCCGGGCAGGCCCACCCGAACCTCCCTCGATCTTCATCGGCAGCGCGATGACGGTAAAGCCGGTCGCCGGGAGCTCTTCGAGCCGGGTCAGGTTCTCCAGGCCGGCGACATTACGGTCTCCGGCAATCCGGTGGACAGGAAAGTCCCTGGACGCGCCATGATCAATCGACGCCGTGTCCACGCCCAGCAGGGCGACCTGACGTTCTTCCACGAGCACCCGGGCCGCGTCCGCTCCGTAGCTGGGGAAACGCAGGCGGCTGGCGTCACCCGGCGTATCGTCCCCCAGATAGCGCCTGGCATCCGGCCAGAACCGGCTCCAGCCGGTTCGCAATAAAACGATGGTGCCCGGCGGGATACGGCCGTGTGTCGCCTCGAATTCGCGAACGTCACCGGCCGTCAGGAGATAGCCCGGATTCCCGTCGGCCTGCCGGCTGACATCGATCACAACGCCTGGCGCGATCAGGTCCGTCAGGGGCATCGCGTCCGTCGTCCGGCCGTTTGTCGAAAAGTGCCGTGGCGCATCCAGGTGCGTGCCGCCGTGCTCGGGCGTGCAGACGGAATAGGCCGAGTAATACCAGCCGCCGTCCGTCTCGCCTTCGCTGATTTCCCTGAACTCGAAGCGGGAGGGCGATGTCGG
>JASFOT010000166.1:0-5622 GCA_050116375.1 Gammaproteobacteria bacterium
TGCCTGAGGAAAGCATCCGCAAAGGCTGGCTCGCGTCGCTGCCCAACGACAGTGTCGCCAAGACCCTGATCGTGGCGGTGGGCCTCTGCCTGGTGTGTTCCGTGGTTGTCTCCGCGACCGCCGTTACGCTCAAGCCCCTGCAGGAGCGAAACGCCGCGCTGGCACGCAAGATCGAGATTCTCAAGATCGCCGATCTTATGCGGGAAGGGGCCGACGTCGAGGAGCTTTTTTCTCAGGTCGAGACACGTATCGTGGATCTGGAAACCCATCGATTCACCGACGCGGTGGACCCGGAGACCTACGATCAGCGCAAGGCCGCCAACGATCCGTCCATGAGCGTCGCGGTTCCGGCCGATGAAGACATCGCCAGCATCAAGCGGCGGGCCCGGTATGTGCCGGTCTACTTTATCCGGAAAGAGGGCGATGTCGACACCATCATACTGCCCATTCACGGTTACGGCCTGTGGTCCACCATGTATGGATTTCTTGCTCTGGAGGGAGACGCCCGTACGGTCAAGGGCATCACCTATTACGAGGACGGGGAGACGCCGGGACTGGGTGCGGAAATCAACAACCCGCGGTGGCAGGCCCGCTGGGAGGGCAAGAAGGTCTACGACGAAACCGGTGAAGAGCGCCTGCGGGTGATCAAGGGCACGCCGGATCCGGATTCCCCGGAGTCCGTCTATCAGGTGGACGGCCTCTCGGGCGCGACGCTCACCGCCAACGGCGTCAGTTACACGATCCAGTACTGGATGGGAGCGCGGGCTTTCGGGCCTTTCCTGGCCTGGCTGCGGGATGAGGGAGACGTGTCATGAGCGACAGCAACCGCAAGATTCTTCTGGAACCGGTCGTCGACAATAACCCCATTACCCTCCAGGTGCTCGGCATCTGCTCGGCGCTGGCGGTCACCACCCAGCTCTCTACGTCCGTGGTCATGTGCCTGGCGGTGATTTTTGTTCTGGCCGTCGCCAATCTGTCGGTGAGCCTGATCCGGGACCACATGCCGACCAATATCCGCATCATCATCCAGATGACGATCATCGCCTCGCTCGTCATCCTCGTCGACGAGGTGCTCAAGGCTTATGCCTACGAGATCAGCAAGCAGCTCTCGGTGTTCGTGGGGTTGATCATCACCAACTGTATCGTCCTTGGCCGGGCTGAGGCTTTCGCGTCATCCAACAAGCCCTGGCCGAGCGTCCTCGATGGTGTCGGTCACGGACTTGGCTACAGTGCCATCCTGCTCGCCGTCGCCTTCTTCAGGGAACTCTTTGGCTCCGGCAAGCTGTTCGGTCGGGAGATTCTTCCGCTGGTGAACGAGGGCGGCTGGTACAACCCCAACGGGTTGATGCTTCTGGCGCCGAGCGCGTTTTTCCTGATCGGGCTGATTATCTGGGGCATCAGGGCCTGGAAGCCGGCTCAGGTGGAGAAGCGCGAATACCAGATCAAGGTTGTGCACCGCACGGAGGCGCTGTAATGGAAGCCTACCTCAGCCTGTTCGTTCGCTCGATCTTCATCGAAAACCTGGCCTTGTCTTTCTTCCTCGGCATGTGCACGTTTCTTGCCGTGTCCAAGAAGGTGGAGACGGCCCTGGGGCTGGGTCTGGCGGTCGTTGTGGTTCAGGCAATTACCGTCCCGGTGAACCATCTCATCTACAGCATCGTCCTCAAGGAGGGTGCGCTGGCCTGGGCTGGGTTACCCGAAGTGGATCTCAGTTTTCTCGGTCTCATCACCTATATCGGGGTCATCGCCGCCATGGTGCAGATCCTGGAGATGGCGCTGGACAAGTTTTTTCCCGCCCTGTATCACGCGCTGGGCATCTTTCTGCCGCTGATCACGGTCAATTGCGCCATTCTCGGCGGATCCCTGTTCATGGTCGAGCGGCGTTACGATTTCGGGGAGAGCGTGGTTTTCGGTATCGGCAGCGGTATCGGGTTCGCGCTGGCAATCGTGGCGCTGGCCGGCATCCGCGAGAAACTCAAGTACAGCGACGTGCCCGACGGACTGCAGGGACTGGGAATCACCTTTATCACGGTCGGGCTGATGTCCCTGGCATTCATGGCTTTCTCGGGAATCCAGCTCTGAAACGGATAGCACAGGCAGCAGAACAGGACAGGTACCCATGCTGACAGTCATTCTTGGCGTAGTGATGTTTACCGGCATTGTCCTGGCGCTGGTTTTCGTCATTCTGGCGGCGCGCTCGAGGCTGGTGGCCACCGGAACCGTGGACATTCTCGTCAACGACGAAAAAACCATCAACGCGAGAGTCGGTAGCAAGCTGCTGGGCGCACTGGCGGAGGCCAAGCTCTTCGTAGCGTCGGCCTGCGGCGGTGGCGGAACCTGTGGCCAGTGCCGGGTCAAGGTACTGGAGGGCGGGGGCGCCATCCTGCCAACGGAGACTTCGCTGATCACTAAGCGCGAAGCCGCCCGCGGTGATCGATTGTCCTGCCAGGTCGTGGTCAAGCAGGACATGAAAATCGAGGTGCCCAGGGAGGTTTTCGGTGTAAAGCGCATGCAATGCACCGTGCGATCGAACACCAGCGTGGCCACATTCATCAAGGAGCTGGTGCTGGATCTTCCCCAGGGCGAGGACCTGAATTTCCGCGCTGGCGGCTATATCCAGATCGATTGCCCGCCGCACACGGTCAAATATTCGGATTTCGATATCCCCGAGAGATTCCGCGATGACTGGGAGCGGTACGATCTCTTCCGCTACGTCTCGACCTGCGATGAGCTGGTGACACGGGCATACTCCATGGCCAACTACCCGGAAGAGAAAGACATCGTGATGCTCAACGTCCGAATCGCGACGCCGCCGCCCCAGATGCCGGATGTTCCGCCGGGCGTCATGTCGAGCTATATCTTTGGCCTGAAACCGGACGACAAGGTCTGGGTATCCGGACCTTTCGGCGAATTCTTCGCCAAGGAGACCGACGCGGAGATGGTGTTTATCGGGGGCGGTGCCGGCATGGCGCCGATGCGGGCGCATATCTTCGATCAGTTGAAACGGCTCCACAGCAAGCGAAAAATCACTTTCTGGTACGGCGCACGAAGCAAGCGCGAGATGTTCTATACCGAAGACTTCGACATGCTCGCGGCGGAGAACGACAATTTCAAATGGCACGTCGCGCTCTCGGATCCGCTTCCGGAGGACGAATGGGACGGCTATACGGGATTCATCCACGAGGTCCTGTACGAAAATTACCTCAAGAACCACCCGGCCCCGGAGGATTGCGAGTACTACATGTGTGGGCCGCCGATGATGACAAAGGCCGTTCTCCAGATGCTTCATGATCTGGGGGTCGAGAAGGAAAATATCCTGCTCGACGACTTCGGCGGTTAGTCGAGGGAGGATCAAGATATTCTGACGTTCGTTCTCAGTTTCCTTGTCTTTCTGGCGGCGGTAAGCGGTCTGGCCCTGGGTCTTGTCCTGAACGGCCGGCGGATCGAGGGGAGTTGCGGGGGGCTAAACAGGATTCCCGGAGCGGATTCTGATTGCGGCGGTCTGTGTCGGCGTCCCTGTGAGAAACGCCGTGCCCGGCTCGGTCTGAGCGACGGGGCTGGCTGAATAAGCACTACAAAAAATCTGAAGGGGGGAGATCCCATGGGCTACACAGCGCGAGATTACATGTCGCGAAAGTTCGTGACATTCAGTCCCGACATGGACGTGCTGGAAGCCACTGACCTTATGGTCCGCCACGCACTCTCCAGCGGTCCCGTGGTTGACCGGACGGGTAATCTGGTCGGCGTTATCTCCGAGATCGATTGCCTGCGGGCCGCAAGAGAGGGCGCTTACCACGGGTCCGGAGGCGGACGCGTTCGCGAGGTCATGCGAACGAATTTTCAAACGGTGGATATGGACGACAGCATCATGCACGTGGCGACCCTGATGCTGAATATGAAGGACTACTATTACCGCGCGTTTCCGGTGATGAAAGAGAACCGGGTCGTCGGCCGCATCATGCTGAGGGACATCCTCCGAGCCTTCGAGGAAATGAGCCGCGAAGACGAGGAGTGAAGGCCGCTGCTATCGGACGATTTGCCCGTATCTCCTTTGGAGAATGCCCCGACCACCCTGTCCGTCAGCGAGAACGGTACGCCTATACTGACCGTCGGTCTTTCTTGACCTTCTTGCCGAGACGGGTAGCAGCTTTCAGTCGCTTCTCGGCCAGCGCAATAAGCTTCTCCTGGGAGCTTCGTTTGTCGCGGCGCCGGCCCGGATCACGCTGGATATAGCTGCCGTCCGATTGCATGTCCCAGGCGGCCCGACGATCGTCCAGCTGAAGATCGATGATCTGGCGGAGCAGTTTTCGAAGGTCCGGTAGCTCCACCGGCACTACGGTCTCGACGCGGGATTCCAGGTTTCTGCGCATGCAGTCCGCCGACCCGATCAAATATTCTTCGTCACCGCCATTCCGGAAATAGAAAATCCGGGCGTGCTCGAGGAACCGTCCGACGATGCTGATGACGGACACGTTGTCCGAGAGTCCCGGTATTCCCGGTCGGAGGCGGCAGGTGTCCCGCACGATGAGGTCTACCCGGACCCCTGCCATGGAGGCCTCGTACAGAGCCTGGGTGATGTCCTTGTCCTCCAGAGCGTTCATCTTGAACTGGATGAGTCCCGGCTTTTCCTGTGAATGCCCCTCGATCTCCCTTTGAATTCGCTCGAGCAGTCCCTTCTTGAGATGCTTGGGGGCGGGCAGAAGTTTCTTGTAGACGCGATCCGGCACGAAGCCCGTGGTCAGGAAATTGAACAGCTCGGTGAGATCCTCGCCCAGGGCCGGATCGGAGGTGAGCATGCCCAGATCGCTGTAGATGCGTGCCGTTCCCGAGTGATAGTTGCCCGTTCCGAAATGAGCGTATCGCCGCAGGCCGTCGTAGTCATTCCGGAGAATGAACACCACCTTGCTGTGGGTCTTCAAGCCGACGACGCCATAGGACACGTGGATTCCGTTTTCCTCCATTCGGTTCGCCCAGCGGATATTGGCCGACTCGTCGAAGCGGGCCTTGAGTTCTACCGCCACCATGACCTGCTTGCCGTTATGAGCGGCTTCCATGAGGTAGTCGACGATTCGGGACTTCTCCGCCGTGCGGTACAGGGTCATCTTGATGGCCAGTACCTTGGGGTCACGGGCGGCTTCGCGAACGAAGCGTTCCACGGTCGTGGCGAAGGACTCGTAGGGGTGTTGCAGAAGAATGGGGCCTTGCCGTCGTATCAGGTGGAAAATATTGGGCGCACCGACGATCTTCGCGTTATCTACCGGGTGATGGGGCAGATCATGAAGATCCGGTCGATCGATTGCCGCGATCTGGAAAAGGTCACGTTTCTGCATCAAGCCGTCGACCTCGAACACATCCTGCGCCTCGTCCAGTCCCAGCTCTGCAGCCAGCATGCCGCGGTGAACCGCCGGCATTCCTCGGGAGACTTCCAGGCGGACGATAGGGGCGAATTTTCTGTCCCTGAGTTCGGACTCGATGAGTTCCAGCAAGTCGTTGGCCTGTTCCTCCGAGCGCTCGGTGATGGCATTGCGTGTCACCCGGAAAAGGTCCCATCGCTCGATGGTAATTCCCGGAAACAGTCTCTCCAGGTTGTGGGCGATGACGTCCTCTAGCGGCACGAAGACG
>JASFOT010000167.1:0-5590 GCA_050116375.1 Gammaproteobacteria bacterium
GAGAACGGACGATGCCGAGGCCCTGGCAGCAGATCCCGGCAACGCCATATCCCGGGCGTACGACATGGTTCTCAACGGATCGGAGATCGGCGGGGGCTCGATCCGTATCCACACTCGCGAGATGCAGAGCGCCGTTTTCCGCCTGCTGGACATCGGCGAGGACGAGGCCGAGGAAAAATTCGGCTTCCTGCTGGACGCCCTTCGCTACGGCGCGCCGCCCCACGGCGGCATCGCCTTTGGCCTGGACCGGCTGGTCATGCTGATGGCGGGCGCGGGCAGCATCCGGGACGTGATCGCCTTCCCCAAGACCCAGACCGCGTCCTGCCCGCTGACCAATGCGCCCGGCGAGGTGGACGAGCAGCAGCTCAGGGAGGTGGGCATACGCCTCCGCCGCCGGCCCGCCGAAGAGGGCTGATGCCGACACCGGCCTTCAAGCGGCCGGAGTCAGTGCTCGTGGTCGTTCATACGGACGATCAGGTTCTGCTGATGGAACGCTGTTCTCCCGAAGGCTTCTGGCAGTCGGTGACGGGCAGCCTGCGAGAGGACGAATCT
Organism: Gammaproteobacteria bacterium; assembly: GCA_050116375.1. Classification (GTDB taxonomy): domain Bacteria; phylum Pseudomonadota; class Gammaproteobacteria; order Steroidobacterales; family XN24; genus JAHEFR01. The sequence continues at coordinate 553 of JASFOT010000167.1, forward strand.
CCGCTTGATTGTGCGGAACGGGAACTGGCGGAGGAGACCGGGTTCGCGGCCGGCGACCTGCGGGACCTGGGCCTGACCCAGCGGTTTCCCATCGCCCCCGAGTGGCGGCAGCGCTACGCGCCTGGCGTGGCGGAAAATGTGGAGCACGCTTTCGCGTTATGGCTGGACGCGACCCGCCCGCCGACACTCAATCCGGAAGAGCACCGGGCCTGGCGATGGATGCCCGCCGCCGAGGCGGCGAGGACGGCGACGTCCTGGACGAACCGCGCCGCGATCCGGCGAGCTCTCTCGCTGCCCGATCCGATGACCGACTGAAACCGGTGGACGCGCTTCGCCCCTGGAGCCTGCCCCGGTATTCTGGCGTTCAATGAAAAATCCCCCTCCCATCCTCACTGTCCACGGCCTGTGGAACCGCGGCCCCGAGGCCTGGCTGCTGCGCCGCCGGCTCAAGCGCCTGACCGGCCGCCCGGTGTTGCAGTTCCGCTATCCCAGCGTCGCCCGCGGCTTTTCCCGGAACGCCGAACGGCTTGCCTCGAGTATCGAACAGGGGCCCGGCCCGGTGGATCTGGTCGGTCACAGCCTGGGCGGGCTGCTGGTGATGGAGGCTATCCGTCGCGTCGGTGCAGGAGCGGTGCGGCGGGTCGTGCTGCTGGCTGCGCCGGTGCGCGGATCTGCGTCGGCCCGGCGGCTGATCTCCCTTTCCCCCGGTGGCCGCCATGCCGTGGGCGAGAGCGCAGAGGCGCTGGTGCGCGGCGTCGATCTGAGCGTACCGCCCGGCGTCGAGGTGGGCATGATCGCCGGCTCGGGCGCCATGGGCATGGGTCGCCTGCTGGGTGCCATGCACGGGGTTCATGACGGCACCGTAGAGCTTGAAGAAACCCGATTCGACGGGCTGACCGACCACCTGTTGTTACCGGTCACCCACACCGGGATGCTGTTTTCCGATCAGGTGGCGGAAGCTGTCGCGGATTTCCTGCGGGACGGACGGTTCCGGCACAGATGATGCCCTGGGTCCGGTCATGGTTGGTCGCGGAAGTCAGTTCGTGGAAGGGTCCGACATCCACCGAAGGCGGTGCCGCACCGGGAATTCCCGATCGACAAACCTTTCCCCTTCGCCCATGATCGGGCGAGCCCAACACCGCCCAGATCCGTCTCGATGTCCCTGTTCTCCGAACTGAAGCGCCGAAACGTACTCCGTGTCGCTGCCGCTTACGTGGCGGTCGCCTGGCTGGTCATCCAGGTCACAGAGACGCTCTTCCCGGTGTTCGGCTTCAGCGACGCGGCGATCCGTGGGGTCGTGATTCTGCTTGCGATAGGCTTCCTCCCCGCCGTGATCTCCGCCTGGGCCTTCGAGCTTACGCCCCAGGGCCTGATCCGCGACAGCGAGGTCGACCGGTCCTCGCCCACGATCAAGGCGATGGGCAAGCGGCTGGACCGGCTGGTCATCGTCGCCCTGGCGTTGGCGCTCGGCTATTTCGCCCTCGACAAGTTCCTGCTCGACCCCGCGCGCGACGAGGCAAGGGAGCAGGCTATCGCCGAGGCGGCGAGGGAGCAGGGCCGGGACGAGGCCATCCGCGAGTCCGAGGCGGAACGGGCGAGCCGGCCCATGGTGGCGGTCCTGCCGTTCGCCACCGTCGGCGGCGGCGACGAGAGCGGCTTCTTCGCCGCCGGCGTCCACGACGACCTGCTGACCCGGCTGGCGCAGCTGCAGTCGGTCCGCGTCATCTCCCGTACCTCCGTCATGGAGTACCGGGGCACGGACAGGAACATCCGCGAGATCGGCACCGCCCTGGGCGCCGACGTGATCCTCGAGGGCGGCGTCCAGAGCGCCGGCGAGCGGATCCGGATCAATGCGCAGCTCATCGACGCGAGCAACGACGAGCATCTGTGGGCCGAGACCTACGACCGGGAACTGACGATCGCCAACATCTTCGAGGTGCAGACCGAGATCGCCCGTGCCATCACCACGGCACTCAGTGCAACGCTGACGGCCCAGGACGACGCCGCGCTGTCGGTGATACCGACGGAGAACATGGCAGCCTACCGGGCCTTCCGTCGCGCCGTGGACATTGCCGAAGCCCGAAGCACCTGGCTCCGCGAGGAATATCGCGAGGCCCTCGAGGAAGCGGTCGCGCTGGACCCGAACTTCACCCGGGCGTGGGCCGAGCTGGCCGGCTACCTGACGCACGCCAACTACTACTTCGAGCACGATCCGGAGCTCACGCAGCGGGCCGAAGAGGTCGTCGAGCACCTGAGAACGATTGCGCCGGAATCGGCCGACTACCTGATGGCTCAGGCGTTCTATGTCTACTACATCGCGCGGGATTATGACGCCGCTTATGAACTGACGATCCCGGCGATGGCCAGGGCGCCCAGCGACGCCCGCATCCTGGAGCTGCGATCATGGATCCAGCGCCGGCAGGGCGATTACGAGGGGCGGCTCGATACGCTGCGACTGATCCGGATGCTGGACCCAAGGGACCAGCCCTATACGGGGGCCCTGATCAGCGGCCTGATGCGATTGCGCCGCTTCGAGGAGGCGCGGGTCGAGCTGGAACGGGTCGATTTCGAACACCCCCAGCTCGACTACTGGAGGCTGATGCTGGAGCTGCGGGAACATCGGGATCTGGAGCGCTGGGCGGACGAGTTGATCGCCCTCGCGGAACCGCTCCTCGAGCCACGCGTCTGGTTCCCCAGGGCCTGGCTGGCGTATGTGGCCAAGCGGGATTTCAACGGCGCGGAGGCGCTGGTGGAGGCGATGCCCGAGCCGGACACGTCCGGTGGCCACACTATGGACTACTACTTCCTGAAGCCGGCCTATCAGATCCCGACGCTATGGCTCCTCGGGCGGGAAGAGGCGCTGGCCGAGGTACTCGCCGACGCCAGGGAAGCGATCGACGCCTTCGAGGCCCCGGAGGGCATGCGATTCGACTACGTCCAGAACCTCGATATGGCCTTGATCACCGCGGCCGAAGGCAACGCGGAGGACACCGAGCGGCGGATCGGCCGGCTGCTGAACGCACCCGAGCGGGATCTGGCCGCGAGACAGGGCTATATTTCCGACGCCTGCGGGATTCTCGCCATGTCCGGTGCCGCGAAGGCCGCCGTGGCCTGCATGCGGACCGCGATGGACGAGCCGAGCGAATTCATGCCTTTCCTCGACCCCTACCTGGCTTTCTATGATCCGATCCGCGAGGAGCCGGCTTTCGTCGAGCTACTGGCCGAACTCGAAAACGAAACTCGGGGACAGTGACCCCTTCCACTGACTTCCGACTGCCATCCGGCCGCATACATGTCCTATGATCTGCACTCCGAAACGGGAGCCCGGGCATCACGCATGTCGCTCTTCGCAGAACTGAAACGTCGCAATGTCCTCCGCGTAGCCGCGGCTTACGTCGCCGTCGCGTGGCTGGTCATCCAGGTCGTTGAGACCATCTTCCCGGCCTTTGGATTCGGTGATGCGGCGATTCGCGGCGTCGTCATCTTCCTCGCAATCGGCTTCTTGCCCGCGGTGATATCCGCCTGGGCCTTCGAGCTGACGCCCGAGGGTTTTGTCCGAGACAGCGAAGTCGATCGGAGCTCGCCGACGATCCGGGCGATGGGCAAGCGCCTCGACCGGCTGATCATGGTCGCTCTTGCTCTCGCTCTCGGATACTTCGCCCTCGACAAGTTCATGCTGGATCCTGCCCGCGACAGGGCGAGAGAGCAGGCTATCGCGGAGGCCGCCAAGGAGGCGGGCCGGGCCGAGGCCGAGCGCGAGTCAGCTGCAAGGGCGGCGGATGGCCCGCCGATGGTGGCGGTGCTGCCCTTCGCGGCCGTCGGCGGCGTAGAGGACAGCGTGTTCTTCGCCGTCGGCGTGCACGACGACCTGCTGACGCAGCTTGCGCAGCAACAATCGATGCGCGTGATCTCGCGCACCTCGGTCCTCGAATACAAGGACACGCAGAAGAACATCAGGGAGATTGGCGCGGAACTGGGCGCCGATGCGATCCTCGAGGGCGGCGTGCAGACCGCGGGCGACCGCATCCGCATCAACGCACAGCTCATTGACGCCCGCACCGATGAGCACCTTTGGGCCGAGACCTTCGACCGCGAGCTCACGGCGGCCAACATCTTCGACGTGCAGACGGAGATCGCGCAGGCGATCGCGACCGCGCTGCACGGCACGCTGGCCTCTCCCGTAGAGACCGGGCCAGGCCTGATCCCGACGACGAACATGGCGGCCTACCGGGCCTATCATGAAGCTCTCGCCCTGAGTGAGGAACAACTGGACCTGCAGTCAGAGGCGTATCGGGATCTGCTGCGCAAGGCGGCGACGCTGGATCCGACCTATACCCGCCCATGGGCCGAGCTGGTCGGGAGCCTCACCCTGTCGGCCTCAGGTGGTGACGATCCGGCGGCGATGGCGGAGGCGGAGCAGGCTCTGGCGCACATTCAGTCCGTGGCGCCCGGATCGGCCGACGCCCTGATTGCCCAGGCCTATTACACCTACTATGTCATCAAGGACTACGAGCTCGCTCACGACATCGCGACGCAGGCCCAGACGCTTGCGCCCAGCGACCCGCGACTGGCGGCGATGAAATCCTGGATCGAGCGGCGACTGGGAGACTTCGACGCCCAGATCGAAACCCTCCGGCTGGCCCGGAAGCTGGACCCGCGTAACGAGTGGCGGACCGATACGCTGATGTGGAACCTGACGCTCGCGCATCGCTACGACGAGGCCTGGGCGGAGCTCCAGGCCATCGACAACCCGGGCTACCGGGCCGCGTTTCTGGGTGTCTGGCTGCGCGTGCGGGAGCATCGGGATCTTGGCCGGCTGGCTGAGGAGATGGACGCCCTGTACGAGGAGTACGGCGAGGCCGTGGCGGTGGAGGACCGCCTCTATGCGCGCCTGGTGAACAGGGAGTTCGAGGTTGCCGAGACGCTGCTGAACGAGATGCCCGTTCCCGAGAAGGGACGGGGCTGGCGCGCCGTGCTCATTCCGGATAACACCCTGTACGAGATGGAACTCCGCTGGTTCCTCGGTCAGGACGATCTG
>JASFOT010000168.1:0-5580 GCA_050116375.1 Gammaproteobacteria bacterium
GTTCGAATCGAAGACATCCTCGCCATGGAGGGAGATAGGATCGAAGCCATCAGCGACCGACTCGCCAAATTGAGCGAGAACGTGATTGGATTCAAGACCAAGGTCGTCGCGGAGAGTCAGGAGATAACCATCCTGGCGGACAAGTCGGTGCCTTTCAATGTCGTCAAGAAAGTCATGTCGACGTGCACAGGTGAAGGCTACGGCCGTATCTCCCTGGCGGTGATGCAGAAATCCCCCGAGTCCGTGCAAACATAGTGAGAGCCCGTGGATACTCTAGAGATTCAGGACCAGCAAACGCTCAGGGCACAGCTCGCCGAGGCTAACGGGAAACTCGACAGCCTGATCGGTGACCTGAGGTCCATCGACGACGAGCTGGAAGCCCTGGCCACAGAGAGGCGGCAGTATGAGCTTCTCCGTCAGGCGTGCGATTCCCTCGACGAGCTCAGCGAGCTCGGTGCGGCGGAAATGTTCTGGGGCGACCGAGCCGAGCACGAGAAAGGCGCCCGTAATATCGTCCGTGTCAGGCAGAGCCTCGACGAATTCGAGCACCGCCTGAACGAGATCGAGGGGCGCCGTGGGGCCGCCATGGAGGCGGTCCGCGAAGTCCAGGCGGCCATCGAGATCCTGGAAGATGACTTGTTCGACGCCCAGGAACAGGAAGAGCGTCGCAAGCTGGAATGGATCGTCGAACGGGAAATCAGCGAACTGCCCGCGCGACAGCAGGTGATGCCCTGGACGCGCGGCGGAGAAGACGACAGGCGTTTCAACAAGTCGCTGGCGGCGTCTCTCCTGATCAGCGTCCTGCTAGGACTTCTGTTACCGCAGATCGATCTGCCTCTGCCGGAACCCTGGGAAGTCGTCGACGTGCCCGAGCGGCTGGCGAAACTGGTGAGAGAGGAGCGACCGCCGCCGCCACCGCCGTCTACCCTGCAGGAGCAGCGCCCGGAAGAGAAGCCGCCGGAGCCCGAGCCGGAACCGGAGCCCATCGAAGAACCGCTGACGCCGACGGACTCGCCGGTCCTGGCGAACTCTCCGGAGCCCAAGCAGACGCCGCAGAAGGCCAAAAAGGAACAGCCGCCGACAAAAGGCATCCTGGCCTTCAAGGAGAAATTCGCCAATCTCGCGTCGAACAAACCGTCGGCCAGGCTGGGCGCCGATGCGCGCATCAGCGGTGCCAGCGACAAGGCCCCGGGACGACCTGAACGCTCCATGGTCACCACCCAGGCGCCGGGCTCGAGCGGCGGCATCAATCTGGCCGCCCTTAGCCGCGACGTTGGCGGCGGAGGCGGCGGGGGAGGTCAGATCGCGGGCGTCCAGCTGACCCGCGCAACGAGCACCATTGGCGGCAGCGGCGGACAGGACCGACCGCTGAGTAACGGAGCCGGCGCCGGACGGACGGACGAGGAGATCCAGATCGTGTTCGACCGCCACAAGGCGGCGCTCTACCGGCTTTACAACCGTGAACTGCGGAGGGATCCGACCCTGCAGGGGCAGATGGTGCTCCGCATCAGGATCGAACCCGACGGGAGCGTATCCCTCTGCGAACTGCAGGGGACGGACATGAATGCGCCGAATCTGTCCAGCCAGGTGCTGGCCCGGGTCAGCACCTTCGATTTTGGCGCCAAGGAAGACATACCTGCCGTGACCATTCTCTACCCCATCGATTTCCTGCCGGCCACGTGAGCCGGATCGGGGATTGGGCGGTCACTGGCAGACTTGGACCACACTTGAGAGAAGACAGGGAGAATAGCCTCTAGCTGACACAGAGTCGAAAGCTCAACGCGATTCAGACAAAGGCAAAACCACCGAAAGGTGGTGACGCAAAGTCACCGGTCTAAAGGGCAGACAGCCCCAGGACAGCGGGACCGCCGGAATCCAGCCCGACGAACGGGCTGCCGCGGCGCCCTCGGTGACCAGATCGCTAAGCGAGGACCGAGAGCGCATATGACCAATACCACAGACATCGACCACAGACCTGCTGGCGGAAGCTTCGTACTCCGGCTTTTCGCCTGCCTGGTGTTGATGCTGTCGGCGCAAACCGCCCTGGCTGAGGATTGCTCCGATTATCCCGGCGGAATTATCGACGGTGCCGAGGGCACTCCGGCCCCGTCGCAGCTCCAGATCGACCGGAACTGCACCATCCGCAATTTCCCCGCGTCCAATCCCCTGAACACCAACTTCAGCTTTCTGACTCAGCCTGGCCAGACCGACCAGCGCTGGATTGTCATCTTCGACAACGTCGTGCACACGGGCGAGATGGCGTGTAACGACGTTGCCGGCCACAAGATCTGGTTCACCAACGGCTCCTCCACCTCGATCAAGGAGGGCTGCCAGAACTACCTGATACCGGTCGAAAAGATCGACAAGCAGAACCCGGCCGGTCAGAGCACGGCCTTTATCGGCGTGCCGTTTACCTACACGCTGACGATGCCGGTTCTGTTCGACCCGGCCACCGATACCGTGATCAACACCGAGGGGTCGCTCAACGACCTGCATGGCGTAACGCTTTGGGACGATCTGAATGCGACGGGTGTCGATCTCACCTATCTGAGTCACACGGCGTACTGGCTGAATAGCGGGGATCCCGTCTCGCACACGTTCTCGAACGTGGGCAGCAATCTCACTTTCGACAACTTCCCGATCATCCCGGCAGGTCAGCAGATCGTCATCGAGCTAACCGTGGTGCTCGAGGACACGGCGAGGAATGCGCCGGGTACGCAGTTCATCAACACCGCCAAGTGGGATTTCGGCCGGCTCATCGACGGGGAGTTCTTCGAGCCGCTGCCCGGCGAGTGGGGCATCTCGGATCCGCTGACCATCGCGGGGCCGGAACTGGCCGTGGCGAAGACGGGGCCGGCGACCCTGAATCTTGGCGAATCGGCGGATTTCACCATCGACGTTCAGAACACCGGTAACCGTGACGCCTGGGAGGCCACCATTCTCGATCGGCTCCCGGACGGCATCACCGGGGGCATGTGTGACGCGGAGCCCGAGATACTCGGTGCCCGGGTCTTTGCGGGGGACGGCGTGACGCCGGTACCTGGCAAGGGGCCGCTGGCCGCCGGAACGGACTTCTCGCTCAGCTACTCGGGCGCGCCCGTCTGTGAACTCAGCCTCAGTTTCCTTACGCCGGCCGCCACCATCGCGCCGGGAGAGCGACTGATCATTACCTACCGGACCCAGCTGGATGCCGACACCCAGAACGGCGTCAGCCTCACCAACGTCGCCGGTGCGACTCAATGGTTCGATGTGGACGACAGCAATTCGGACCGGCGTACGTACAACCGGACGCTGACCGACGGCACGGTGGGCGTCGTTGATCACGAGGACGCCCACACGGTGTCCGTCGCGCTCTCCGGGTATTTCTTCGAGAAGACCGTCGCCAACCTGGCGACGGGTCAGAATCCGGCCGCCACGGCTGCCCCCGGCGACAGGCTTCGATACACCGTTCGCCTGAGGGCGGTGGACATTCCCTTCAATAACGTCCGTTTCTATGACGACCTCGGCGCCATGAACGCCGGGCCCGTGTTCGACCCGGGAACCCTCACGATCGTGCCGGGCACGATCCCGCCCGGTGCCGACGTCAGCAACACGATCCCGGACGGGGGAACCAACGGCGCCGGCATCCTCGATGTCAGGAACCTCAATGTGGCCGCCGGCAGTGAGGTGGCGATCCAGTTCGACGTCACGCTTGCGTCCGCCCTGCTGGACGGCACCGTCGTGACCAACCAGGCGGAACTGATCGAGGGCGGCGTGAAGATCGCCGACAGTGACGATCCGACGGTCAACGGGCTCGCCGATCCGGATGTTCCGGGCGACGAAGACCCGACGCGGGTCGTGATCGAGGCCGAGCCGCCGCCGCCGCTGCTGAAGGCAACGACCCAGGACACCGCGACTATCGGGGAATCTTTCAGCTACCGCCTTACCGTACCGTCTTCGCCCCATACGGCGCCGCTTTACGACGTGCGGATACTGGACGATCTGGTGGCTTCCGCTGCCGATCTGAGTTTTGTCCAGGTCACGAAGATTTCCGGCAGCGGATCCTGGACACCGGTGAACACGGGCACCGACACCAACCTGGTCATCGAGGACCCGGTCAACGGTATCGACATACCGGCTGGTGAACAGATCACGGTGGAGATTACCGTGGCGCTCGAGGATTCGGTGACAAACCTGGCCGGCCTGGTTTTCGACAACACTGCGGCTTTTACCTACAACCAGCTCGACAACAACGACGCGACCCAGCTTGCGGGAGAAGCCGGTACGTCCGAGCCGATGACCATTATCGAGCCGGATCTGACCCTCGAGAAGAGCGGCCCCGTGCAGGTGGTTCCTGCGCTGCCGACCACGTTCTCCCTGAACATTCACAATATCGGCGAGTCACCGGCGTACCGGGTGACGCTCACGGATATTCTTCCGGACACGGCCACGGGGAGCATGTGCACCAGCGCGCCCACGCAGGTGACGGCACAGCTGTTCGCGGCTGACGGCACGACGCCGGCCGGCGCACCGCTGACCGAGGGCACGGATTTTTCGGTGGCTTTCGAGGGTCAGCCCAACTGCACGTTGACGCTGAATGTGCTGACGCCGGCCGCGGCAATTGGCCCCGATCAGCGATTGATTGTGACCTACGATGCCGTGCTGGATACGGATGCCGAGCAGGATACCGTGCTGACCAATGTCGCCGGGGCGACAGAATGGACCAGCGCCGATCCGGCAACCTCCGAGGGACGTGAGCGCACCTACTCGCGGCAGCTGACTGACGGCACCGTAGGCGTTCTCGATCACGAGGACGCCCACACGGTATTTGCCAATCTTCCGGTCGTACGATTCGAGAAGACCGTGGCCAATGTCACGACCGGCGTGAGCCCTGCCGCCGAGGCGACCCCGGGTGACCGGCTCAGGTACGCACTGCGGGTCGAGAACCTCGGGGATACCGACTTCAGCGGTTTCATTCTCCGGGACGAGCTTGACCGGCTGAACGACAGCCCGGCATTCCAGGCCGGCACTCTGGTGATTGTGGACGCGCCTCCGGGCGCCGATACCAGCGGCACCAGCGCGACGGGTGGCGCGAACGGCACGGGACTGCTCCAGGTCGCCGGCCTGACGGTGCCTGCCAACGGCGGCAGCATCACCGTCGAGTTCGAGGTGACTCTGGCGCCGATCATGGCCAACGGCACGGTGGTCCTGAATCAGTCGTTCCTCAATATCAACGACGCCACGCTGGCCTTGAGCGACGATCCGAATGTCAACGGTCAGGCCGATCCGATTATTGCCGATGACGAGGATCCGACCCGGATCGCCATCGTCTCCGCACCGGAGTTCCTGGTCCAGAAGACATCCGCGGATCTCACAGATGACCCGGACGTCCTGCTGGCCGGCGAAACCCTTCGCTACACCATTGCGGTCGAAAACATCGGCACCGATAACGCGGTTGACGCCGTTCTCAGCGACCAGATACCGGCGAATACGACCTACGTCGCCGCCAGCACCACGCTTAACGGGACAACCCTGGATGACGTGGACGGGCTGTCCCCCCTGGTCAACGGAATGCCGGTCAGTTCGCCGGCGGACCCCACG
>JASFOT010000169.1:0-5542 GCA_050116375.1 Gammaproteobacteria bacterium
AGGAAAAAGGCCACGGTGAAGAAGAAGCCCGTACGGCGGAAAACGACTACCAGGAAGAAGCGGTCGTCGAAAAAGAAATCCGCCTGACCCTCATAACGGGACAATGCAAAGGGCCACTCTTACGGGTGGCCCTTTGTCGTTCAGAACCGTCGTCCGAGGAACATGAAACCGGTTCCGTTGCCTCCCTCGGCCCAGCCGCCGCCGATATAGATGGGTCCGATGACCGAATCGACACCCAGGAACAGGCTGCCGGCGGCCTTGCCATCCTGCAGATCCACATCGTCCCCGATGGATCCATATTCCACGGACCCTCCGAAATAGACAGGCAGAAATTCGCTCTTGTTTATCCTGCGATACACCACCGTTCTGACCAGCAAGTAATCCTCGCCGCTCAGCTCGTTGCGCTCCAGGCCGGACAATCGCAGAAACCCGCCCAGCTCGAACAGGCGTGAGACCGGAGCGGTGCCGTTCAGGCTCGTGCCGCCCGAAATACCCGGCCTGACCGTCAGCCTGTCCCAGGTCAGCACGATATCCGCCCCATAGGCGAGCTGGTCGAAACTGCCGTCGTCACCGAAAGCATCCCGATGCCAGCCGTAATCGACAAACCCCCAGTGTCCCTCGGTGGGAAAGTTCACGTTATCGAGCTCATCGACCTCGAAACGCAGGAAGGCCACGCCCTCGGAATAATCGGCGTCCAGATTCGACGGTTCCCCGACCCGGAGGCTCGAGCTGATCTCCGAACGTCGGTACCCCGCTCGAACCTCCCCCCAGGTCCCCAGTTCACGACCCGCAGCCAGTCCCAGCCCGTATTCGGTGAGCCGGTATTCCGCCACTCGCTTGCCGTCCTCGAAAACGTTGACGTTGCGTTTACCCCAGGATGCGGTGGGATGAACGAAATAAAGCTGATCCTGGTCCAGGGGCTGGTACCAGCCAGTGAATAGCCGGGGCTCTTCACCGACGGTCGCCTCCGAACGCCACTCTGCCCCGAGTGAGTTCATGGCCGTGCGCAGATAGGCCACCCTCAGATTGAACAGGGTGTCTCCTTCAAAGTCATCTTCCAGGTCCATACCGAACTGCAGATAATCGGGGCCCCAGCGCTTGGCCCGCGCGTTGACCAGTACCCCATGCCGGCCGTCTCGCTCGACGACCTGGTAGCTGATCTTCTCGAACAGGCCCATGCCGTACAGCGTGCCGATATCGCGATCCATCTGGCCCGGTTCCAGCCGGTGCCCGGTCGGATGCTCGATCTTGTCGCGCAGAATCGCCGGATCCAGCCGGACATCGGTACTGATGTCGATGAACTCGATCATCGGCGGCAGCTCCGTGCGGCTGTCCCGTAAATTTCGCCACCGCTGGTAATCTCCATTGGCGAGCGAGATCGCTGCAAGCCTGGACCGAATCGCGTCGGCCGCCCGGTAGCCCTCTTCTTTTGCGTCCTGCGCACGCTCGAAGTCGACGCTGGTGATATCACCCAGGTCAGGCACGATGAGAATGTCCCGGCTCGACAGGGTGGCGAGGTTTCGCTCGGTGTTGGAGCGCGTCATGATGGACGTCAGCTGATCCGTAATGATGAGTGGATTCGACAGCGCCTCCGGCGGGTGTAGCGGTGTGCTGATGTCCACCACGATGAGGATGTCCGCCCCCATGCTCCGAGCCACGTCCATCGGCAGGTTGTTGGTGATGCCTCCGTCAACGAGAACACGGCCGTCCAGCCGGGTCGGGGAGAAAACCCCAGGTATGGCCATGCTGGCGGTGATGGACAGGGCCAGGTCACCGCTGCCGAGCACCACGGCCTGGCCGGTACCGATGTCGGTAGCCACCGCCCGAAAAGGCGTCGGCAAGAGATCGAAATCCGAGACCGTGGCCACCTGCGTCGTCAGATCCTTGATCGCCAGGGTGATGCGCTGACCCTCGATGAATCCCAGCGGCAGCTTGAGCTCCCCGGTCCGGAAATCGAGCCCCGGCTGCGCCTTGACCAGCAGCCGGCGGTCCTCCGACTTGCGGCGGAAGGAGCGGTCCTTGCGATCGGGGTGATCCCGGAACATGGCGTTCCAGTCCATGTTCTCGATAGCCCGCGCGATCTCGTCGGCGGACAGCCCGGACGCGTAGAGACCTCCGATGATGGCGCCCATGCTGGTGCCGGCCACGTAGTCCACCGGCACCTGCATCTCCTCCAGTACCCGCAGCACGCCCACGTGGGCCACGCCCCTGGCGCCGCCGCCGCTGAGCACAAGTCCGACGGTAGGCCGCCCGTCTGCCTGACTGGGATGAGAGGTCGGGGCGCCGAGAACCGGGGCCGCCAGGCACGCCAGTGCGAGCACGACGATGATGCGTCGCGCGATTCCGGGAAGTCTCATTGTGTGTCTCCGGAAATGAATCCGATCAGGTTTCTTACTTCTCGGGTCCCTGGGAAATGTGCATGCCTACGAGACGGGCCACCAGCACCGTCAGGTAGAGCTGGCCGACGGTTGCCTCCAGGATTGCGAAATTCCCGCTCACGGGCGTCAATGGCGTGATGTCGCCGTACCCGAGGGTCGTCAGCGTGACGAAACTGAAATACGTGAACTGACTGGCCGTCACGGTGCCCGCTTCGATCCCCCGAAACGCCGAGGGATCCAGCGCAAAGACCAGCGCGTAAAAATGAGCGAAGCAGATTCCGATCAACAGGTAAACAGAAATGGCCCCGTTGATCAGATCCATGTTGACGCGGCTTTCCTTGGAGAGGATGTCCACCAGCAGCTCGTACGCCACGACGCCGTAGAACAGCAGGCCGGTTGCTGAAGGCAGTATGCCCAGATCATGTTGACCCCTGGGAGCAACGAACCACATCGAGAAAATGAACAGCATCCCGAGGCCGATGATCAGCAGGAAGCTCTTGCCCTGCTTCGACATGGCGTAACTGGCGGCCAGGACGGTGACCGTGAACAGGACGGCCTCGCTGATTTCCTCGAAATCCAGCAGTCGCAGAAAGGGCCCCAGCAGCCACAAGGTGAGAATCGACAGCAGCAATGCCGTGTAACCATGAGCGGGCACCTTTAGCGCTCGCCCCAAACCGGTCGATTTCTTGTGCTTCACGAGCAAATTCTCCCCAAGAGTCCGGACGTCTCCCGTAGTCTATAGGGAGGCCGTGCGATTGACTAAAAACGAGGCAGCGCGTGCTGGCCGGCTTTCTATGGCGGCTGCAGGATGCGCGAACAGTCTCGCGCACGGCTCGAGCACCGGCCTGTCTCGACCGCAGCCTACGTTGCGTTACCGGCGGGCGCCGTTCCGTCCCCGATCGAACACTCTGCCGCCGCCGAGGTAACCTGCATCGAGCGGCGCACCGCGCTTCCAGTACAATCCCGGGCTTGCCTCTCGCGGAGGCATGTCGGCAGCGAGGCCGCCCGGTCATCCGGCGGATACTGGCGGGACTGCGCGAAATTGGAGGTCGGAGGATATATGAGCTGGAAGCCGTACGATGGATCGGAATACCTGGATTTCGCCGCAGTCGAAAACTTCTGCCGGAATCTGGCCGCGCAACACCCGGAGTGGGTGACGCTGGAAGAGATCGGCCGCAGCCACCACGACCGGCCGTTATTGCTGCTGACTCTGAGCCGCACGGACGGTGACGTCTCGCGGCGCCCCGGGTTCTGGCTCGACGGCGGCACCCACGCGGCGGAATTCACCGGCGTGATGGCGGCGATCTACGCGGTGAGCCGTTGGGTCAGCCAGCTCGCGGAGGGCGAGAAAAGCGTCGTGGATTGGTTTTCCCATCGGGCCGTGTATGTCATGCCCTGCATCAGCCCCGACGGCTTCCAGGCCATGTGCGACGGCGCCCCGTTCATCCGTTCTTCCCTGCGACCCCCGCAGCCGGGAACGGTGCGCTCCGGCCTAGACCCCTGTGATATCGATGGTGACGGCGTGGTGCGGTGGATGCGCTGGAAGCACCCGGCCGGCCCCTTCGTTCCCGACCCGGACGTGCCGCTCTTCATGCGACCCAGGACCCTGGAAGACGACCCGGAGGACGCATATTTTCTCTGCGACGAGGGCGAGTTCATCCAGTGGGACGGCGGCAAATGGCGCAGTGCCCCCAAGGCGTTTGGCGTCGATCTCAACCGGAATTTCCCCGGCAGCTGGCAGCCCTTCGAGATGTTCGGTATGGACGGAGGCGCGTTCTCCCTGAGTGAGCCGGAAAGCCGTGCCGTCGTCGACGCCTTCTCTGGCAGACCGTTCATCGGCGCCGGGCTCACGAATCATACGTACACGGGCTGCCTGCTGACCCAGCCCTACGCCAAGAATCCGCCGATATCGAAAGCCGATATCGACCTGATGGAGCATCTGGCCAAGGAGGCGGTGAAAGGCACGGATTACAAGGTCTTCAAGGTGAATCCGGAATTCACCTACGACCCGGACAAACTGTTCGTGGGCGTCTGGGCGGACAGCATGGTGAGCGTGTTCGGAGTTCCCGGATACACGCTGGAGCTATGGGACCCGCTGGGGGAAGCCGGCCTGGAACTGGAAAAGCCGCTGGAATTTTTCCTGAAGCCGGACCCGGAACAAATGAAAAAGGTGTTTGCCCACTTCAGCGCGGAGGGCCACGCCGTGGAGCCCTGGCGCAGTTTCGACCACCCGCAACTGGGCGAGGTGGAGATCGGCGGGATCGACTACCTCCGGACCCTTCGCAATCCGCCGGTGGACAAGCTGCAGGGGGAGTGCGAGGCGGGCTTCAAGGTGGCGGATGCCCTCAGACGGGCCCTTCCGGACGTCAGCGGAAGTCTCCGGACCGAGCATCACGGCAAGACCTGGAGCGTGGAGGTCACGCTCGAAAATCACGGCTATCTTCCGACTTCCGCCACGCTCCGCGGCGCCAGGCTGACAGGCGCCCCGAAGATCTCTGCCAAGCTGGAATGCTCGGAGGGCCTGACCATCGTTTCGGGTCCGGACGAAATCGAGCTGGAACACCTGGAAGGCTGGGGCCAGACGCTCGTGGGTTCCGGCCGAAATCCGGTCTATGCGAGTCTGCCTTCCCACGGTCACCGTACGATCGCCCGATGGATGGTGGAAGGCTCCGGCAAGGTCACCGTGACCTGGTGCGCCGGTCGCGCCGGCGAGGGACGCGTCGAAGGTCATCTGGCGGAGAACTGACCGCCGCTCAGGGATCATCCCCGATTGACCGGGAAGCCGCTTCACGCGGGCGGCGACTTTCTACTACCCTCAGGAGGGAACGGTGGCGGAGTGACAAGCGGTGATGACGTCGAGAAAAGAACCGGAGATGCCGCCTGAAGTGGCGGAAATCAGGGACTGCGGATTTGCCATCTGGGCAAGCGACAGGGTGGCCGAGAGCCTGCGGGATAACTTCGATGGACAAAGGATACCGGTCAGGGGGATTCGGCACGTCCGCGTATGGGGGCTGCAGGTGGACGACGAACGGGAACTGCCGGGACACGAGCGAACCATGATCCCGGACGAGGACCTGTGGGAGATCAACCTGGAGGCGAAGGACGGTTCATCCTATGCCTTTGATTCCAAGCTCCTGAGGCCCGCGGAAAAAGACTGACGTCGA
>JASFOT010000170.1:0-5521 GCA_050116375.1 Gammaproteobacteria bacterium
ACCGCGTCGGCCCGGAGGCACTATTGAATGCGACCGGCAGAGCCCTGGAAGAAGTGACCGCCCGTTGACCGCCCGCTCCTTGCCGGTCGGGCTGGCGGTCTCTGACGGGCGCCGGTGGTAGAAGTATTCGATCACCCGGGCAGGTGTCCGGATAAGTGAATTGAATTAGCTCCTTCCGTGAGCTGTTTGCCGGGAGGGCTTCGCAGGCTCGCGCTGCATTGTCCGCTGCGGCGGACGCGGCGCCAGTTCTGCCGCTCGGGCTTCCCAGAGGTCCGAAAACCAGCGGATACAACGTCCGGGCGGCGTCGAGAAAAGCCGGGCACCCTGCGGGAAGGCAGCCTTCTGAAGTTCGGCGCGGCGCCACCTAATGAGCCCGAACAGGGGTCTGAGCATTTGGGGGTGACCAAAGCGGGCGGGTTCGTCGAGCAGGATGCTGCTGAGAACTGCCAGGTCGTGATCGTCGCCCAAATAGTCGGTCAGCGCATGGGCCTCTTTCTCCAGCGTGTTCAGAACGGGTCCCCAGAGCTGGCGCAGCAGTTTGAGATGATAGCGGTGATACTTGGTGCGCTTGCGCCACTGGTGAAGGTTGAGCGTACTTGTGTCGCGGCGAGAGTCGTACATGCGCCGCCGGGCTCTCCGATATGTCTTTTCAAGCCCTCCGGCCACCGCCTCGAAGCCCTCGGCCGTAAAGCGCCAGTCCCCACAGCGCCGGTGTGCGACTTCCAGATCCCTGCGGGCCGCCCCTAGCAGAAAGGGCAGTTTCTGACCGGCGTGGAGTTCTTGCCGCCGCTCCTCGAGGCGATCTCTGATTGGCGCAAGGGCGCGCGCGTGAATGATGCCGTGGAATCGACCTGTCAGGGAGTCCATCGCCTCGATGGTGGCCTTCGCATCCCGGGTCAGGGACAGGCTCCGGCCGATATCCCGAAACCAGACGTTTTCGGCTCGATAACCCGGAAAGGACGGCCGCACGAGCCGGACGAGAGCGCGGAGCAGCTTGCAGTGACGTCTGACGTCATGAATCGCCTCATCCGGATCCGCAGACGAGTCGTCGATTACGTCGATGGCCGCGCGGATCTGCTCCCGCGCGATTCGGATAACGCCATCGGTGACCGGTTCTTCGAAGTTCAGACTGTAGGCCATTGGCTGGGGCCGATACGGTTCTCCGGACAGATCCTCTGGCAGGGTCTGTCCTCAGGAGGGCACGATATCATGCTTCGAACCAGACGCTGAGTCAAAGAAGACCCGGTAACTCACTGAGATTTATAGGGCATTTCACCCGGTTTGCAGGTTTTCGACGATACGCCGTGGAGGAAGCGGCCTTGCTCCGGCTCCAGGGAAGGGCGAGATGGCATACACTTGGAACCATGCGTCGGTCGAGCGGAAGGACAACGCATGAAAGAAGTCCGGACCAGCCCGGAAGAAGCACGACCTGAATCCACACCGTCGCCGGAAACCCATTGTCCCGACTGCGGTTTCGCGAATGCAGAGAATGCGCGCTTCTGCACTCAGTGCGGGCATTCCATGGGGGCCGAGCGGACCTGTCCCCATTGCGGCGCTGGTTGTGCACCCAACAGCCGATTCTGCAGCCACTGCGGTACACGCCTCGCACCGGTGATTGGTCCGGTGGGAGAGGCGCCGCGCCCGTATACGCCCACGCATCTTGCAGAAAAAATCCTGACGACCCGCTCTGCTATCGAGGGCGAGAAAAAACAGGTCACGGTCCTGTTCGTGGACATTCAGGGCTCTATGGACCTGGCGGCCACCGTGGATCCCGAGCAATGGCACGGGCTGCTGGATCGATTCTTCCAGATCCTCGCCGACGGCGTGCACCGGTTCGAGGGCACGATTAATCAGTTCACCGGCGACGGCATTATGGCCTTGTTCGGGGCCCCCGTGGCTCACGAGGATCACGCCCAGCGAGCCTGTTTCGCGGCGCTTTATCTTCGTGATCGCCTGCGCCGTTACGCAAATGAACTGCGGCTCCAGCGCGGGCTGGATTTCGCGGTGCGGCTGGGCCTCAACTCGGGGGAGGTCGTTGTCGGGCGCATCGGCGACGATCTTCGGATGGACTATACGGCGCAGGGTCCCGTCGTCGGCCTCGCCCAGCGGATGGAAAGCATAGCGGAACCCGGCACCATCTATATCACCGGCGCAACGGCGCGTCTGGTCGAGGGATTCTTCGAGACGGAGAACCTGGGTGGCATCCGGGTCAAGGGCGTCGGGAACCCGGTGCCGGTCTTTCGCCTCAAGAGAGCCATCCCCTTGAAGACCCGGCTGGATATTGCCCGCAGCCGGGGCCTGTCCGTATTTGTCGGTCGGGGCGACGAGATGGCGGTGCTGGCGCACGGACTGGAACGTGCCCGGAACGGGCACGGAATGGTGATCGGTGTCGTCGGCGGCGCGGGGACGGGCAAGAGTCGGCTGGTATATGAATTTGCCAATCGCTGCCGGGGACAGGGCCTGCGGACCCTGGAGGTTTTCGGGGTGCCACATGGTTTCCGCGTCCCCCTGTGGCCGGTCGTGCGGCTCTTCCGCCGGTTTTTCGATATCGAGGCCGGTGATGATCCCGTCCTCGCCAGGCAGAAGATTACCTCCCGGGTGGCAAGAACCGATTCCGGTCTTCTCGATTCCCTGCCGCTGGTTTTCGATTTTCTGGGAATTGCGGCGGAGGGCGAGGAGGTATTGCGGCTGGATCCGGAAGCCCGGCAGCGGCGTCTGTTCGATGCGCTTCGCCGGATCCTGGTCGCCGATCTCCGCGAGAGCACCAGGGTCCTCATTATCGAGGACCTGCACTGGACCGACGCGGCCAGCGACCAGTTCCTCGACCGGCTGGTAGAGGCGGTGCCGCGAACCCGATCCCTGTTGGTCGTAACCTATCGTCCAGAATACGTGGCTGCCTGGCCGACAAGTTCCGGCTACAAGGAAGTGACCTTGCCGCCCCTGACGCCGCCGGATGTGGACCTTTTGCTGGAAGACCTGCTGGGGAAAGATTCCGGCCTGGATCCTCTCAGGAAACTGATACGTGAGCGGGCCCAGGGAAATCCCCTGTACGTGGAAGAAATGGTCCGGGCACTGGCTGACGCCGGGACGCTTTCTGGCGCTCCGGGGCGTTACCGGCTGGCGAAGCCCGTGGAGAGCCTGGGGATCCCCGATACGGTGCAGGCTCTGATCGAGGCTCGTATCGACCGGCTGGACGATCGGGACAAGCAGGTGCTGATGCTGGCGTCGGTGATCGGCAAGCAGTTCGCCGCAGACGTGCTGGAGGAGGTTTCCAGCCTTCCGCCGTCTGAACTCGCCGCCTGCCTCCGCCGGCTGAAAGAAGCCGAGTACATCTTTCCTGTCTCGCTGTACCCGCGGGAGAAATATGTTTTTGCGCACCCGCTGACCCAGGAGGTGGCGTACGACGCCCAGCTCGGCGAAAAGCGCCGGGCGATCCACGTGGCAGTAGCCCAGGCCATAGAGCGGACGGCGGGCCGCGATCCCGATCGGAAGGCGGCTGTCATCGCTTACCACTACGAACGTGGCGGCGACGTTCTGGAGGCAGCGCGCTGGCACCGGCGGGCAGCACGCTGGACCGGACGCAACGACCTCCAGGCAGCCTACGAACACTGGTCCAAGGTGCGCTCGCTGTTGGAGTCTCTGCCCTCATCGCCTGAAGTTGACGCGCTGAATCTGACCTCCCGCTGGCGGATGCTCAACGTTGGCTGGCGGACCGGCATACCCGAGGCAACGGCGCGCAGGTTGTTTCAGGAGGGTCGGGATCTGGCCCGGCGTCTCAATGATGTTCCAAGCGAGGTCGGCATGCTGCTGTTTTTCGGGATTACCCGAATGATGGCCGGGCGGATCGAGGAAGCGCTGGCCATATATGCCGAAGCCCGTGATCTGGCGACGGCCAGCGAGGATCCGGCCCTGATGCTGGAGACGCTGGGTCCGCCGATCCATGCTTATATTTCGTCAGGCCGGCTCAGGGAGGCACTGGGGGACGCCGAGCGCGCCATCGAAGCCCTGCGCGGCAGCCCGCAGGCCGGGCGGGAATTTTTCCAGCTGACCCCTTCACTTTATCTGCGCTGCTGCCGGGGCGAGATTCTCCTGCTGCAGGGTCACGACGCGGCGGGGACGAGAGAACTCAAGAGCGTCGCCAGGGATGCGCGCACCACCGAGGATTATGAAATTCTCGGCTGGTCGCTGGGCAGCCTTGCGCGCACGGCAGCGCTGGCGGGTGACGTGGACACGGCGATGGCAAGAATGGTCGAGTGTGTGGAGCTGGCGGAGAAGGCCGGTGCCATGTCGTCGCGGGTTCGGGCCGCGGTCAACATGGCGCTGGTGCATCTTGCCCGCGGCGCATATGCAGATGCAGAGTCGGCGGTTGCCGCCATCCTGCCGATGGCTCGGGAACGGCGCATCGGGCTGGATCACGAGCCTTTCCTGCTGGCCTGCCAGGCGGAGGCGATGTCAAAAAACGGACGGTCCGAAGAAGCGGTTGTGGTGGCGAAAGAGGCCGTGGCGAGGGCCCGCGACTACGGGACGCGGCTCTGGGAGATTCCTGCTCGTCTGAGTCTGGCCGGGGCTCTCAGGTCGGAGGATGAGCAGCCGAAAGACACGATTGCCGGAGAGCTTTCGGAAGCGGAACGGCTGATCGACGTTACCGGGGCCGAAGTATTTCGTCCCTGGCTGAAGCGGGAGTCCGACGAAGTCGCGGCACGGACCGTGTGAACCCTGTGAGCCGAACCCCGTTCGTATACCAACCGGCACTTCGGATAAGCTAACTCGCATACACCAACAGGGAGAGTCAGTATGAGTCTTCTCGTGCTTGGCGTCCTGCTCTGGGCCGGAACTCATCTGTTCCCCGCCGTGGCGGTGGACGTCCGATCTCGACTGATCGAGAGATTCGGTTCGGGACCCTACCGGGGCGGATTCGCTCTGCTCATCGTTATCTCGGTGGTTCTCATCATCCTGGGATGGAAAGCGGCGACGCCGATGCTCGTTTACCGGTCGCCGTCGCTCGGTCCGCCATTGACCGGCATGGCAATGGCGGTCGCCCTGATCCTGTTCTTCTCGGCACGGGCACGTACCAATATCAAGCGGGCCATTCGGCATCCGCAGTTGACCGGTGTCCTGATCTGGGCGGTGGGGCACCTGCTCGCAAACGGCGATAGCCGATCGCTGGTGCTTTTCGGCGGGCTCGGGCTCTGGTGCGTTATGCAGATTGTGGCGATCAACCGCCGGGAGGGGCCATGGATCCGGCCGGATCCCGTGCCCCGCCGCATGGACGCCGTTCCCGTGGTGATCGGTATCATAGCCTACGCCATCCTTCTGTGGGCCCATCCCTGGTTGTTCGGGGTATCGGCGGCACACTTCTGATTCCACGACAAGCACCAGGAAGGGTGCTGATGTCAAAGACGACGCGGAACTCGAGAGCGTGGCCGCCTTTATGGAATGGGTCGAGCAACGCCATCCCGGCGAGACCGAATTGCATCAGGCCGTGCAGGGGGTTGCGGGGAATGTCCTCGATCTGGCCCGC
>JASFOT010000171.1:0-5513 GCA_050116375.1 Gammaproteobacteria bacterium
CCAGTTCCACCCTTTCACCGGCCGCCACGGACCTGGCGGCATCGTCCGCGCCCGCCGGTTCGCAGGCGATCACCTCGGGCGCAGGATTCTGATCCCGCGCGATGATGGCGGTGCCCGAGATCAGCCCGCCTCCCCCGATGGGCGCCAGGATGGCATCCAGTCCCGGGACGTCCGCCAGCAGTTCCAGGGCGGCGGTCCCCTGACCGGCAATGACCCGGTCATCGTCGTAGGGATGAATCACGACGGCCCCGGTGTCGGCAACCACCTCCGCCAGACCCGCCTCCCGAGCCGCGAGCCCGGGGGAACAGGGCACGACGGTACCGCCCTCTCGTGCCACCGAGATGCGCTTGACCTGCGGAGCATCTTCGGGGATCACGACCCAGGAGGAAATGCCGCGGCTGCGAGCCGCCAGCGCCACCGCGGCGCCGTGATTGCCGGAAGAATGGGTCGCAACCCCGCGGCGCGCTTCCTCATCCGAAAGGGACCAGACCGCGTTCATGGCGCCCCGCGCCTTGAATGCGCCGATTCGCTGAAAGTTCTCGCACTTGAAAAAAATCCGACCGCCGAAAAGATCGTCCAGCGCGGCACACCGCAATACCGGCGTCCTGTGAACGCGATCTTGGATACGTCGCGCAGCGGCCCTGACCGCGGATGCGGTGGGACATTCCCATCCCGCCGGGAGTTCCTTGTCTGTCATGGGGAGCGAAACAGCTCCCGCCGGTAGTAACGAAGCTCCTCGATGGAATCGTGAATGTCCTGTAGCGCCAGATGGCGGGATTCCTTCGAGAAACCGGCGGCGACTTGCGGATACCATCGCCGGGCCAGTTCCTTCAGCGTGCTGACATCCAGATGCCGATAGTGAAAGAATTTTTCCAGCTCCGGCATCCAGCGGGAAAGAAAACGGCGATCCTGACAGATACTGTTACCGCACATGGGCGACTCGCCGGGTTCCAGGTAGTCGGAAAGGAACTCGATCGTCCGCGCCTCCGCCTCCGCCTCGTCCGTGGCGCTCGAGCGCACGCGTTCCACGAGCCCGGAACCGCCGTGCTGACGTGTATTCCATTCATCCATGGCGTCGAGCAGTTGGTCCGACTGGTGGATCGCCATCACGGGGCCTTCGGCCAGCACTTCCAGTTGCTTGTCGGTCACCACGGTGGCAATCTCGATAATTCGGTCCGAGTCCGGATCCAGCCCGGTCATCTCGAGGTCGATCCAAATCAGGTTGTCCGGGTTTTTCTGCATGTCAGCTGTCCGCCGAGATCAATTCGATGCGATTCTAGCAGAGCGTTCAGTCCGTCTACTTCCATTCACAAAGCCCCTGGGCGGGTCGTGATCCAGCCCCGGTGAGCACGACAAGGAACCGACACGATTCCCATACGCGGGACGAATCCGGCCGGGTCGTGGCGGCCTTCGGACGCCGTGTCCTGGTGGAGGATTCGGAGGGTGCTCGCCACGCCTGCATGCTGGCCGGACGCCGCCTCCGGCCGGTCTGCGGCGACCGGGTTACGTGGCAGCGCCCGCGGGACCACAGCGACGGCCTGGTAACCTCCATCGAGCCGCGACGATCGGAACTGGCCCGGCCAAGCCGCCGGGGCGACCGGGAGGTGCTGGCCGCCAATGTCACCCAGGTTGTCGTCGTTTCCGCCCCAAAACCAACTCCCGACGCCTTTCTGGTGGACCGCTACCTGGTGGCCGCCGAACTGATGGGCGCCGCCGCCTGCATCGCTTACAACAAGACAGACCTGGACCCGGACGGCGGGGCGATAGACCTGGGGGAATTCGAATCCCTGGGTTATCCGGTGATCCGGATCTGCGCCCGGAACGGGACCGGCCTGGACCGCCTGCGGCCACAACTGGAAGGTCATACGAGTATCCTGGTGGGGCATTCCGGGGTCGGCAAATCCTCGATCATCAATGCGCTTCTGCCGGATGCCGGGACGCGAACCGCGGCCCTGTCGGATGCCTCCGGCGAGGGCCGTCACACCACCACGGCATCGGTATTGCACCACCTCCCAACCGGCGGCGAACTCGTCGATTCTCCCGGCGTGCGGGATTATGCGCCGCCGCCGGTCTCACCCGGCGAGGTAGGCGCCGGATTCAGGGAGATTGCCAGCCGCGACGGCCAGTGCCGATTCTCGGACTGCCTGCATCTGAGGGAACCCGGTTGCGCAGTGAAAGCGGCGGTGGAGGCGGGAGAAATTTCCGACCGGCGGTACGAAAGCTATCGCCGACTCGTCAGACTGATGGAGAAACTCTCGCCGGGACCGTGACCTATTCGATGGCGCGACGTCCGGAAAGAGCGCGGGACAGGGTGCCGCCATCAACGAACTCGAGTTCTCCCCCCATGGGGACTCCGTGAGCGATCCTGCTGGCGCGGATCGAGCGCGCTGAGCAAAGTTCGGCGATGAAGTGCGCGGTCGCCTCCCCCTCCACCGTCGGGTTGGTCGCCACGATGACCTCCTTGACGGGTTCGTCATCCAGAATCCGCTCCAGAAGATCCAGCCCGAGTTCGTCGGGACCGATGCCGTCCAGCGGGGAAAGATGCCCGGAAAGCACGAAGTAACGGCCGGTGAAGCCGGCGGAATTCTCCACGGCCACCACGTCCGCGGGCGTCTCCACGACGCACAGCAGGGCTCCGTCGCGATTGCCGGACTGACAGATTGGGCACAGCGGGGTTTCCGTGAGCATCCGGCAACGCTCGCAGTGTCCCACCGATTCGGTGGCGTCCGCGATCGCTTCGGCGAGCTCGCGGGCGCCGGAACGGTTCCGTTCCAGCAGATGGAAGGCCATGCGCTGCGCCGACTTGGGACCGACGCCGGGCAGGCATCGGAGGGCCTCGATGAGGCGCGAGACCAGGGGCGAGTAGTTCACAGGACTAGAACGGCAGCTTCATCCCGGGCGGCAGGGACATGCCGCCTGCAATCCCGGAGAATTTCTCCTGTACGGTCTGCTCCACCTTGCGAACAGCGTCGTTGACGGCGGCCGCGACCAGATCCTCGAGCATCTCCCTGTCCTCGCCGATCATCGAGCTGTCGATGGAGACCCGGCGCACCTCGTGCTTGCCGGTCATGACCACAGACACCATCCCGCCGCCGGCCGATCCTGTCACCTCGAGCCCGGCCAGTTCTTCCTGTGCCTTCTGCATGTCGGCCTGCATTTGCTGTGCCTGCCGCATCAGCTGTCCCAAACCACCTTTCATCGCGTGTCTCCAGAAAATCCTTGTCTCAGTGATTGACGGGTTTGATGGACGCCGGATCGACCGTGGCGTCGAATGCCTTGCGGACCGCCATCACGTTCGGATCCGACTCGATCGACTTTTCCGCCGCCTCCTGCCTTTCCTCGTCCTGCCGGTTCCTCTTCTGAGCCGGGGTTTCCTCGTCCGGCGTGCCGAGCTCGATCCGAATCCGCAGCTCGCTCCCCAGTTTCGTGCTGAGCGCATGACGCAGCTTTTCCTGCAGAGCGGCAGTCTGCAGATGTGAGGCGCTTTCGTCCAGAAGCAGATGGATAACACCGCCCTTTGCGGAACGGAACTGGCAGTGATTGGCCAGCTGGCGGACAGCTCCCGAGAGGGCGAGGCTCTCGAGCGCCGCATCCCAGGACGCCAGGTCTTCGATGGTGAGCGGTTCCGGTGGCGCATCCGCGGCTCTAGCGGCGGCCTGTGCGTGTTGCTTTCGCGACGGAGTCGCCGTCCTCGTCCGGGATGGCCGGGCCGGCTCCTTTGTCACCTTGCTGGCAGGGGATGAACGCCCCTCTCCGCTCCCGGCCTCGGCCGGCCGGAAGGCGAGCATCCTCAAAAGCGTCATCTCAAAGCCGGCCCGCGCCGACGGCGCAAGATGCAGATCCCGTTTCCCGAGCAGCGCAATCTGATAGAAAAGCTGGAGATCCTCCGGCGCCAGTTCGCCGGCCAGCGCCCGAATCTGGTCCGCCTCCGCACCCATATCGTCCAGCGCGCTTTCGGCCACCTGCGCCAAGGCGCAGCGCTGAATCAGCAGGGCCAGTTCGTCCAGTGCCGCGAGATAGTCGGGGACCATGGTGTCGAGTTCAGCCACGATCTCCAGCAGCCGGGGCGCGTCCTGTACGGCCAGCCCCTCGAGAATCTTTACGGCTGCGCCCTGGTCGATTGTCCCGAGCATGGCCCGGACTTCGCCCTCCTTCAGGCTGCCGCTGCAGTAGGCCGCCGCCTGGTCGAGAAGGCTGAGTGCATCCCGCATGCTGCCGTCGGCGGCTGTGGAAAGCTGTTCCAGGGCACCGGATTCCGCCTCGATGGATTCCGCGGAGGTGACCTCCTCCAGTCGCTCCCGGATCATCGACGCGGGCAGCCGCTTGAGATTGAATTGCAGACACCTGGAGAGGACGGTGACGGGCAGCTTCTGCGGATCCGTGGTGGCCAGCAGGAATTTCACGTGGGGCGGCGGTTCCTCGAGGGTCTTAAGCAATGCGTTGAACGAATGATTCGACAGCATGTGCACTTCGTCGATCAGATACACCTTGTAACGACCGCGTGTCGGGGTGTACTGAACGTTCTCCAGGAGCTCCCGCGTGTCGTCCACCCTGGTCCTCGACGCGGCGTCCACTTCCAGGAGATCGACGAACCGGCCGGAATCAATCTCCTGGCAGGCACTGCACTCGCCACAGGGCGTGGACGTCACGCCCTGCTCACAGTTGAGGCATTTGGACAGAATACGGGCGATGGTCGTCTTGCCCACACCCCGGGTGCCGGTAAACAGGTAGGCGTGATGGAGCCGCTCGTCGTCCAGGGCATTGACCAGTGCCCTGACCACATGCTCCTGCCCCACCAGCTCGGTGAACGTTCTTGGCCGCCAGGTGCGTGCCAAAGCCTGATAACTCATCCAGACTCCAGGGATCCGCGAAAGATCAGAAGTTTATCACCTCAGTCCGCCGTCCCGGGCGCGGTATCGGCTCATCGGGAGGATCATTTGGGGGTGGCCCGTACCAGCCTTGTCCCGGCACCCGGCTTCGCCGCTACCGCTGCTCCCTTCCGGGCCTGACGGGGTTCACGGTTAGCCGTCGCGGGAGGACCGGCACGGACCACCATAGAAACCGTCGGACGCCGCCACCCCGGGCCGGCAGCGGTAAGAAACGTCCTCGAACGGGGTGCGGGAGTTTACCAGAAACGTGGAATGGTCGAACCCGATTCCCGATCTTCCTGTTCCGACCGACCTCTCTCTTGCGGTCGGTGGGAAAGCCAACCGAGGCATCCCGTGCCCAGCTCCCGAGCCGTTTCTCATAATTAAAATTAGGTATATTCTCTATGTTTATGTTTTAAATAATATTTAATATTGTAAATACCGCTCAATGCTGGACCAGCCGCCCCCCGCCGGGGGCTCGAACTTGCCTGGAAACGGTTTCGTTGGGAAATGCCCGGAACCGCTTTTTGACGGAGCGGGATGATTCGCCGCCTCCGGCAGCTGACCCATCAAGGGGGCCGCTCGCTCACTACGTGAGCTGCGGGTTTGATCCGGGCATCGAACGGGGCGAGGCGCTACTCCTGG
>JASFOT010000172.1:0-5476 GCA_050116375.1 Gammaproteobacteria bacterium
CGCCTGCTCGAGCAGGCCCCGGTACAGCTCCCGCTTGTCGGCGGCATCCAGGGATTTCAGGTCGAACATCTGATCACTACCTCGCCGTCATGCCCGCGTGATGTCGAAGCTCAACACATCCCCGATGGCCTCTGAGCCGCTGAGAAACATCAGCAGGCGATCCAGCCCCAGGGCCACCCCGGAGCATTCAGGCAGTCCCGCCCGGAGGGCCTCGAGGAAACGGTGATCGACGGGGCCGCCAGGGCGATCCCTTGCGGCGCGGCGTGCGAGGTCGCTCTCGAATCGGGCTGCCTGCTCCGTCGAATCGGTCAGCTCCCGGAAACCATTGGCCAGTTCCATGCCTCCGAGGAAGAGCTCGAAGCGTTCCGCCACGGGCGGTGATCCCGGCCGTACCCGCGCGAGGGCGGCCTGCGACACCGGAAAATCATGCACGAAGGTCGGTCGGGCCGGGTCCAGGGCGGGCTCCAGGACAGTGCCGAGCAGCAGGTCCAGGAGCGCGTCCCGGTCGTGTCCGGGATCCTCGGGTGGCGGAATGCCGGCAGCCTCGAGCGCCGCAGCAAGACCGTCGGTACTGGCCTCGAAAGGATCGAGCCCCACGGTTTCCAGGAAAAGGTCCCGGTAGGTCACCCGGCGGGCGCCGCCGAGCGGACCGTGATCCGCACAAACGGCGCGAACCAGGGACTCGACTTCATCCATCATGGCGTGCATGTCGATTCCCGTCCGGTACCACTCCAGCATGGTGAACTCGGGATTGTGACGGGCGCCTGCCTCGCCGTCGCGAAAAACGTGACAGATCTGATAGATGTCGCCCGAGCCCGCCGCGAGCAGGCGCTTCATGGCGAACTCCGGCGACGTGTGGAGATGATAGGTCTCGCTTCCGGATCGCACGCTGAAGCTCTGGATATTCGGATCCGTGGCGACAGCTGCCGACAGCGCCGGCGTATCGACCTCGAGAACTCCCCGGGACCAGAACCAATCCCGGATCTCGCGGAGCACCCGGGCCCGCAGCCGAAGCGTCTCCTGCGAGGCACCCGGCTTCCAGCGGGCACCGGCCCCTGTCACGGGTGTGACTACCGGCTCACTCCTTGACCCTCGAGACATATTCACCGTTACGGGTGTCGACCTTGATGATCTCCCCTTCCTCGATAAACAGAGGCACCTTCACCACGGCCCCGGTTTCCAGCTTCGCCGGCTTGACACCGCCCTGGGCGGTGTCGCCCCGCACGCCGGGATCGGTCTCCACGATCCTGAGCTCCACGAAGTTGGGCGGCGTCACCGTCAGCGGCGAATTGTTCCAGAGGGTGACCTGACAGACATCCTGCTCCTTGAGCCATTGCCGGGCATCGGTCACGGCGTTGCTGTCAGCGGCATACTGCTCGAAGGTATCCGGGACCATGAAGTGCCAGAACTCGCCGTCGGCATAGAGATACTGCATCTCCGTATCGATGACGTCGGCAGCCTCCACCGAATCGCCGGACTTGTACGTCTTGTCCACCACGCGGCCGGTTTTCAGGTTGCGGATGCGGACACGATTGAATGCCTGACCCTTGCCGGGCTTCACGAACTCGTTTTCGACGATGATGCAGGGATCGCCGTCAATCAGGATCTTCAGGCCGGAACGGAACTCGTTGGTACTATAGGTCGCCATAATTTCACCGGGACAGTGACGGGCAATGAAGGTCGCCTCGGGTAAAACGCCAATCATAACCCGCCGGGATACCGACGGTCAGCCGGCCTGGCGGCGTGAACTGGGGAGGGCCATTACCGAGCCCGAGGCGCTGCTGGACATGCTCCGGCTCGACCGCTCTCTCCTGCCCGCGGCTGCCGCGGCGGCGCGCTGTTTCGGCCTCAGGGTTCCGCGCGGATTCGCCGCCCGCATGAAGCCGGGGGATCCGGACGATCCCCTGCTTCGCCAGGTGCTGCCTTTAGCCGCGGAACTGGAGAATGTCCCCGGGTTCGTGCCCGATCCGGTTGCAGACGGCTCGGCCGAGCAGGGACGCGGGGTTCTGCGGAAATATCATGGCCGCACGCTTCTGATCGCGAGCGGTTCCTGCGCCGTGCACTGCCGATATTGCTTCCGCCGGGAATTTCCCTACGCCGGTCACGTGGCTGCTTCCGGCGGATGGGCGGATGCCCTGGCGGCCGTCGCGGCCGACTCTTCAACCAGGGAAGTCATCCTGAGCGGCGGCGATCCGCTGACGCTTTCAGACGCCACCCTGTCCAGGCTAACCGACGGCCTCCGGAAGATCCCCCACGTCACCCGGCTGCGTATTCATACCCGCCTGCCGGTCGTCCTTCCCGAGCGGGTGGACGCCGGGCTATGCAGCTGGCTGGCCTCCCTGCCGTGGAAGGTTTGCATCGTGCTTCATTTCAATCATGCCCGGGAGATCGACGGGGACGTGACGGCCGCCATCCACCGACTGCGCGATACCGGTGTTCTGCTGCTCAACCAGTCGGTGCTGCTGAAAGGCGTTAACGACGATCCCGGCGTACTCGCGGACCTGAGCGAAACCCTGTTCGCCGCCGGCGTTCTCCCCTACTACCTGCATCTTCTGGATCCGGTGAAAGGCGCAGCCCATTTCGACGTTCCTGAACACCGGGCGCGGCACATTGCGGCAGCGCTGGCGG
This sequence comes from Gammaproteobacteria bacterium, assembly GCA_050116375.1. Taxonomy (GTDB): domain Bacteria; phylum Pseudomonadota; class Gammaproteobacteria; order Steroidobacterales; family XN24; genus JAHEFR01. Next base: position 2,629 of record JASFOT010000172.1, read on the forward strand.
CCCGGCTGCCCGGCTACCTCGTCCCCAGACTCGTGCGAGAGATTCCGGGGGCCTCTGCCAAGTCTCTGGTCGGACCTTTTCCCGAGAATGCGACTCCCGAGCCTTTACGGTCGCGCCCACGGATGTAGAATCGCGGCGATAAACCACCAGGAGCACCGATCATCGAATCCGTCCATGCAAGCGCCCCGCGGCTGTCCGAAGTTCCTGGCAATCCGGATCCTCGCCTTGAATCGGAGGCCGTCAGGGCACTGATCGTGACCGCCCGCCAGGATCGGGCGGAGACCATTAACAGTATTCTCCGCAACGGAGGGGTCGCCCTGCATTACCACCGGGCGGAAGACGCAGGCAAGGCCGCGGAAGCCATCAACCTGGACTACGACCTCGCAGTCGTCTTCTCGGACGAGAATCCGGATCTCCTGCCGGCCGTGATCGACGCCCGGGATCGGGGCCAGAGCAAACTCACCGTGATCAGCTGTCGGGAAAGCATCGACCCGGATCAGCTGAGCGCGGACATCATCGCCGGCGCAGCCGATCTGGTCGCTCCCTCACAGCGTCAGAGACTTTTCCGTGTCTTCCAGCGTGAACTGCGGGCAGCCAGGCTTGGCCGAGCCCTTCGTGAAGCAGTGGGAACGGCGGCCTCCTACCGGGAGCAGCTGAAGACGTTCATGGCCGGCTCCGCCGACGCGATTGCGCACGTTCAGGAAGGCGTCGTCCTTGACGCCAACCCGGCATGGACCCAGCTCTTCGGCCGTGATGACATGACTACGCTGCTGGGCACACCCATCATGGACCTGTTCGCGACAGAGTCTCACGCATCCCTCAAGGGTGCCCTGGTCGCCTGCACGCAGGGCCGATGGCCGACCGATCCGCTGCGCTGTACCGGTGTCGATATCAATAACAGCCAGCTCTCCCTGGAGCTCAACCTGGAACAGGCCCAGTTCGAGGGCGAGCCCTGCGTGCGCATCAGCATCGCGCCCACGACGCGGGATGACGGCCCTCTGCTGAAAGAACTTCGCGAAGCGGTGAACCGGGATCCCGCGACCGGCCTGTTCACGCGCAAATACCTCATCGAGCGTCTCGAGGATGCTCTTGCCCAGCCTCTCAAGGGCGGATTGCGGGGCCTGGCCATCATTCGCCCCGACGCCTTCGGCAACGTGGTGGAAACCGTGGGCTCCAGGGCCAGCGAGCTCGTAATCCAGGGTATGGCCGGTATCCTGAAGGATCACGTTCAGCCCAGCGACGTCTACGGCCGTTTCGGCGGTACGCTGTTTGCGGTGCTGCTGCCCCGCGGCAATACCCGAGATATGCAGGCCTGGTCCGAGAGTTTCTGCCGAAAGGTCGGCGCCAAGCTTTTCGAGCTCAGCGACAAGTCACTCTCCGTCACTTGTACGGTGGGGCTGGCCACGATCGATGAATCGGAGCCGAGCCTCGACCTCGTCATTTCGCAAGCCATGGAAGCCTGCCAGGACGGGCGCAGCCGGGGCGGCGATCAGGTGGCCGTGAGCTCGGCCAACCAGGCCACGACCGAAATCGAGGACAATGACCGTCTCTGGGTGCCCCGCATCAAGCAGGCCCTGATCGACCAGCGATTCCGGCTGGCCCCGCAGCCGATTGCCAGCCTGGCAGGATCTGCGGAAGGCATCTACGACGTGCTGGTTCGAATGATCGACGAGCAGGGAGACGATATCCTCCCGGGCCAGTTCATGCCCGCCGCCGAACGTAATCAGCTGGTCAAGAACATCGACCGCTGGGTGCTGGGCGCCACCGTCGGCTGGTGCCGGGATCAGTCGGTGAATCGGGCCTTCGTTCGCCTTTCCCAGCCCACGGTGACCGACGACACCCTGGTCCGCTGGCTCCTGGAGCAGGTCGAGGGTGCGGGGATCGGCCCCGACAGGCTCGTTCTGCAGGTGCCGGAAATCGTGGCTGATCGTCACCTGAAGGCGACCCGCGACATGGCGGAAGAGTTACGGTCGCTCGGTTTCGGATTCGCGATCGAGCACTTCGGCGTCGGGAGCCGGCCGATGCAGGTCCTCAATCACGTGCCCATGGAGTTCCTCAAGATCGACGGCTCCCTGATGCAGGGCATGGCGCGGGAACCCCACCTCCAGGCCAAGCTTGGCGATCTGGTCTCGGATGCCCGGGAAAAGGGTATCGCCACCATCGCCGAGCGGGTCGAAGACGCCAACACCATGGCCGTGCTCTGGCAGCTCGGCGTGGAGTACATCCAGGGTTACCAGGTGCAGGAACCCGAGGTCGTGCTGGCGGAGGATCCCCCCGCAACCTAGGGACTCAGCCTAGGTGTCCGCCTGGACGGCAAGGGCGTCAACCTTTCTCCAGCCCCGGGGCAGCAGCGTTCCCCGTCGACCCCGGCTGCCGGCGTATTTTTCCAGGTCCCGGGGTTTCAGGGTCATGGTCCGCTGGCCGCACTGGACGAGGATAGCCGTGCTTTCAGGCGCGGCGATCGCGGCCGTCATGCACTCGTCTCCCGACTTGAATCGTGCCGGCGGGATGCCGATGATCTTGTTGCCCTTGCCGCGGGCGAGTTCCGGCAGATCCGCAAGGGGGAAAACGAGCATCCGACCCTCGCTCGTGGCGGCAGCCACGATGACCTTTGCCGCATCGGTTTCGGGTATCGGCGCAGGCAACAGGACTTCGGCACCCTTCGGAACTCTCAGCACCGCCTTGCCGGACCGGGTACGGGAGAGCAGATCTTCCAGCCGGACCACAAAACCGTAGCCCGCGCTGGTGGCGAGCAGCACCTTGTCCTCCTCCGGGTTTCCCGTCACCACACCGGCGAAACCGGCGCCGTCGGGCGGGTTGACGCGACCGGAGAGGGGCTCGCCCTGGC
>JASFOT010000173.1:0-5470 GCA_050116375.1 Gammaproteobacteria bacterium
TAAATAGAGGAGACTTCGAGATGACCAACAATGGCACCCACACCTGGCCGGAACTCGCCGCTGAACTGTACGACAAGCTGACCGGTCGAAAAGCCGAAATCACGTACGAATTCGAGAATATGGACATCGCGGTACCAAACGCCGTCGGCGACGGCTCGAATCGCGCCCGGTGGAATATCAACGGCGCCCTGAAGATACGGACTCGCGATCTTGACGCGGCCTGATCATCATTCGGCGCCACTCGACGTCGTCGGGGAACTCGGTCTGAGGTCCCCCGGCGGCGTCGAGTTTCAGATCCGGGGACGCGGGTCGGCCATCGAGCTTGTGTCCCGCAGGTTTCGGGACCTGCTCGTCATCAGGAGTTTGGTGTCCGGATTACGACTCCGGTCCGGGCTGTTTAATATTCAGCATTTGGGTCGGTACGGAGACGTCACGCTAAAGATTCGCGTCGGCTCGGCGGAGATCATCAGGCTGGCGCCCGATTCCCGCGGCAACTGGCTGTCGGCAATCCTCGGCATATCGCCGGCGGAAGTTCGCCTCGGCGGCCTGTTCCGCTCTATGAAAACCTAATCGACATCTGCCCTTCCGCCACTGGATGTCCTTACACAGATTTCTTGCCATGAAGATCATCGTTGCCTTACTTCTTATCGGAGCGGCCTCTTCCGCCGTCGCCTGCGACACGCCTTTGCTCGACTGGGAATTTCGTCGTCTTGCGTCCCCGGAAAAGGTGAACCTTTGCGGCGCCTACTCGGGTCGCGTCGTTCTGGTCGTGAATACCGCCTCGAAATGCGGTAACACGCCCCAGTATGACGGCCTCGAAAAACTTTACAGTCAGTACAGCGGGGAGGGTCTGGAGGTCCTCGGCTTTCCCTCCAATGATTTCCTGGGGCAGGAACCGGGAACGGAAGAACAGATTCAGGAATTCTGCCGTCTCACGTATCGGGTCAAGTTCCCGATGTTCGAGAAAACCAGGGTAACGGGTCAGGACGCTCACCCGTTCTTCACTGCCCTGGCGGAGGCGTCCGGGACGCCCCCACGCTGGAACTTCCACAAGTATCTCATCGACAGAGACGGGCGCCTGGTGTCCGACTTCAGCCCCGGAACACAGCCCTACGACGAAAAGCTGGTGCAGGCGATCGAGGCGGCGCTGGACGCGTCCTAGAGTCCGGTCGGCAATACGCCCCACTCGGCCCATTGCGTCGTCGCCGAATGCGACCCCCAATGGCTACTCTGCCGGCCCGCACCATCGGTACACGCGTTCTTCAGAGCAGGTCCCTGATGCGGTAGTACGCCATCGCCAGCACCAGAGCCGGCATCCGCAGCAGCCGGCCTCCGGGGAACGGGTGGTGGGGAATGCGGGCGAACACGTCCAGACGCTCGGCCGTGCCGGCGACGGCTTCGGCCAGCACCTTGCCGGCGAATCCCGTCGTAACGATCCCGTGACCCGAAAAGCCCTGAGCGTAGAACACATTGTTCGCCAGCCGCCCGATATCGGGCGCGCGGTTCATGGTGATTGCCACATTTCCTCCCCAGGCATACTCGATGCGCACGTCTTTCAGCTGGGGATACACTTTGATCATGCGGGCCCGGATGGAATTCGGCAGGCTCGGCGGCGGGATCGTCGAGTAGCTGACGCGCCCGCCGAACAGCATGCGCCTGTCGGCTGACAGGCGGTAGTAATCCAGAACGAAATTGACGTCTGCCACCGCCATGTCGTTGGCGATAAGTGAACTTGCCAAGTCCTGGTCGAGCCGCTCCGTGGCGATGATATAGGTACCCACAGGCATGACGCGGGAACGGATACGCCTGGAGAGATCGCCGAGATAAGCGTTACCGCAGAGAAGCAGGTAACGACAGCGGATCTCGCCGTCCGGCGTGACAACCCGGACGGGGTCACCTTGCCTGATTTCCAGTGCCGGGCTCTTTTCGAAGAAACGAGCGCCTGATTGACGGGCGGCTGCGCTCAGCCCGAGGGTCAGGTTCAGCGGATGCAGGTGCCCGCTGGCGGTGTCGAGCAGGCCGGAAACATAGCGGCGGGTATCCATGAGACTCGCCAGTTCGTCACCCTGCACCATGCGCAGACTGTCGTAGTGATACTCGTCTTCCAGTTCATCTTTCCAGGCCAGAAGCTCCCGATGTTGGCGCGGCTTGATCGCCGCGTGCATCTGCCCGGGCCTGTAGTCACAATCGATCCGATAGCTCGTGATCCTTTCCTTGAGCAATGCCATGGCTTCGACGGACATCGCCCACAACCGCCTAGCGTCTTCCCTGCCGACAAGTTTCCCTAATTTCGTCTGCTCACAGGCGTAGCCGAAGATCGCCTGTCCTCCGCTCCGGCCGGAAGCACCCCAGCCGACCCGCTGGGCCTCCACCACGACCGTGTCATAACCACGACTTGCCAGTTCGAGGGCTGCCGAGCAACCGGTGAGTCCCGCGCCGATGACGCAGACATCACACTCGTGAGCCCCCTGCACGGACTCATGCTGGGGCGCAGAATTAGCGCTGGCGACGTAATAGGAGTCGACATGGTCAGGGGCTGTCATTGCTCCTCCCGGCGAACACGACCGGTCAAACCGTTCGCAGATACCACTCCAGCTCCATCGGCGTCACATTGGCCTCGAAACTCTGACGCTCGTGACGGCGGCAGGCGGCGAAAACCTGTATGAATTCTTCACCCAGGTAGTGGGGCATCACACGACCAGCCTCGAAGGTCTGGATCGCATGCAGCCAGCTGTTCGGCAACTGGTGGCCGTCGCCGGCAGCGTCGCCCTCCACGGCCGGTGGTGGATCGAGCCCTTCCATGATGCCGTAGTGCATCCCGGCCAGTACTGCCGCGACCACCAGATAAACGTTCGCGTCGGCCCCGGCGACCCGATGCTCGATACGACGCGAGCCCGGATCACCCGCCGGAATCCTGACAGCGGTCGTGCGGTTGTTCACTCCCCAGCACGGCGTCATCGGCACGAAGCTGCCTGGTTGAAACCGACGGAACGAATTGACGTTCGGAGCCAGAATTGCCATGGACTCGGGCATGGCTTCCAGCAGCCCTGCCACGGCATTCTTGAGCCGCGGGCTGCCGGCCGGATCCTGGTCCGCGAATATGTTTTCGCCTGCGGAATCCAGCATACTCACGTGGACGTGGGTCCCGCTCCCCGAGCGATCCATGTAAGGCTTGGCCATGAACGTAGCGTCCATCCCGAAGCGCTCGGCGGATCGCTTGATGATGCGTTTCAGCAATGTGGCCTGGTCACATGCCGCCAGCGGATCGGCCACGTGGTGCAGATTGATCTCGTACTGGCCGGGAGCGTATTCCGCCACGGCGGTATCCGCCGGAACGCCCTGGACCCGGCACAGGCGGTCCACCTCGTCGAGGAACGCGCTGTAGCCGTCGAGTTCGGCCATCCCGTAAACCTGGGTACTGGCCTCCCGTTCACCGGTGGCCGGTGATCTGGGCGGCTGAGGTCGTCCCTGGGTGTCGGCCTCCCGGTCCAGCAGATAGAACTCCAGTTCCACGGCAATCATCGGATACAGGTCGGCAGCAATCAGGCGGTCCACGACCCGTGTCAGCACCTGACGCGGATCGGCGAAGAAAGGGGTTCCGTCCGCCTCGTACATGGTCATGATGACCTGCGCATCGGCTCCGGACTGCCAGCCTGTCAGGCCGAGCGTCCCGGGCACCGGGTAACACAGGTCATCGGAGTCGCCCCGATCGAAGCCGAGACCCGTGGCCTCGACGGTATCGCCGCAGATGTCGCACCCGAAGATGGATCCCGGCAGGCAGATTCCTTTTCGGAAAACTTTTTTCAGCACGTCGCGTCGCACACGCTTGCCACGAACGATGCCGTTGGCGTCGCTGATCAGAAGGTCAACGTTGGCCACGCTTCGGTTGGCCTCGAGAAATGTGCTTGCCTCTGAAGGATCGGCCCGCCGCTCAGCCATGATAGTTCTGTCCAATGTCCAAAATTTTTTGATTGTCCCCGGTGATGCGATTACCACAGCACCGGTGGCCACAGCCTCCCGGCGACAGGAACCGGGACGCTTGAATTACTCTGAACCAGTAATATATTGTAGCCAAATCATAAATACGAGCGGTGACGACCCGGATCCGAACAAGATTCCGGGAGACTGCGCGAGCGAGCAAGCCGCTTAAAATAATAGACATGTTACGACACAAGCCTGTCATCGGGGTCCCGGCCTGCCGGCGCATGCTGGATCCCCATTATTTCCATGTCGCAGGGGAGAAATACCTCACCGCCATCGCCGAAGCATCTGGCTGTATCCCCGTCGTGATTCCGGCCCTCGGGCCGGCCATGGAACTCGAGGTGCTGCTCGACCGACTCGACGGCCTGCTGCTCACCGGAAGCCCGTCCATGGTAGAGCCGCGCCATTACTCGGGCACGCCCAGCGAGCCCGGCACGCCGCATGATCCCCACCGTGACGAAACCACGCTGCCGGTGATCAGGACGTCCGTCGCCGCCGGGCTACCCGTGCTGGCCATCTGCCGGGGCTACCAGGAAATGAACGTGGCCTTCGGCGGCAGTCTTCATCAGAAGGTCCACGAGGCCGGGCCGTTTGCCGACCATCGCGAGGACTCCGACCGGCCGCTGGAGGAACAGTACGGACCGGCCCACGACGTCATGCTGACGCAGGATGCCATACTGAAGGAAATCACCGGGAAGGAGAGTCTCCGGGTGAATTCCCTCCACTCCCAGGGCGTGGACCGGCTCGGCCGCGGACTGGTGGTGGAAGCAGTGGCGGACGACGGTCTGGTGGAGGCGTTCCGGGTTGCCGATGCCAGGGCTTTCGCCCTGGGCGTGCAGTGGCACCCGGAGTGGAAGGTCATGGAGAATGAAGACTCGCTGGCCATTTTTCGCCGTTTCGGCGACGCTGCCCGGCATTACGCAGAGGGAAAGGGGCATGGTTGAAGAAATCCGTATGTGGCTCACCGAGCACAGCGTCACCGAGGTGGAAGGCCTGGTGCCTGACATGGCCGGCACGCCACGGGGCAAGATCGTCCCCGCAACAAAATTCTGCAAGGAAGACGGGATGCGGCTTCCGGAATCCCTCTTCAAGCAGACCGTCACCGGGGATTACGCCGAGGTGGGCGACGATATCGAGCACGACATGGTGTGCAGGCCCGACAGCGAAACCCTGCGGATCGTTCCGTGGGCAAGCGATCCCACCGCCCAGTGCATTCACGACTGCTTCCACCACGATGGCTCGCCGGTGGAGACCGCCCCGCGTTATGTGCTGAGGCGGGTGCTCGCTCTGTACGAGGCGCGCGGCTGGAAGCCGGTGGTGGCCCCCGAAGTCGAATTCTTTCTGGTCAAGCGCAACCTGGATCCTGACTACGAACTCGAGCCTCCCATTGGACGATCGGGGCGCCCCGAGACGGCTCGTCAGACGTTCAGTATCGACGCCGTCAACGAGTTCGACCCGCTGTTCGAGGAGATGTACGACTTCTGCGAGA
>JASFOT010000174.1:0-5454 GCA_050116375.1 Gammaproteobacteria bacterium
CTCGCCGAGGATGTGGAGGCGCGCTTCCTTCGCCTGATCGAGGGCGTCACGCATGATATCGCGAGTGATACCGTCGATCTTGATATCCATCTGAAGGGCCGTGATCCCGGCGTCGGTACCGGCGACTTTGAAGTCCATATCGCCCAGGTGATCCTCGTCACCCAGGATATCGGTCAGGACCGCGTAGTTCTCCTCGCCCTTCACCAGCCCCATCGCCACGCCGGCCACCGGCGCGGCGATCGGCACTCCGGCATCCATCAGGCTCAGGCTGGTACCGCAGACCGAAGCCATGGAGCTGGACCCGTTCGATTCGGTGATCTCGGACACCACCCGTATTACGTACGGGAAAGTCTCCATTTCCGGCAGCACGGCCTGGATCCCTCGCCGCGCCAATTTGCCATGACCAATCTCACGTCGCTTCGGTGAGCCGATGAACCCGGTCTCGCCGACGCAGTAGGGCGGAAAATTGTAGTGGAGCATGAAAGCGTCCTTGCGCTCCCCCTCCAGGGCGTCGATGATCTGTGCGTCCCGCCCGGTTCCCAGGGTGGTGGTCACGATGGCCTGGGTTTCGCCCCGCGTAAACAGCGCGGAACCGTGAGTCCGCGGCAGAAAACCGACCTGCACATTGATGTCCCGAACCGTGCGGTGATCGCGGCCATCGATGCGCGCAGCCCCTTCCAGAATCCGGCTGCGGACAATCTTGCTCTCCAGAGCGGCGAATTCGGCCTTGACTTCGTCCGTGCTCCAGACGGCTCCCTCGCCTTCGGACAGAGCGGCCATCACCTCACTGCGCAGCTCGTCGATGCGCGCGTAACGCGACTGCTTCTCGGTGATTCGGTAGGCCTCGCCGAGGGCATCCTTCACGCGAGAGGCCACGGCCTCAGCCAGCTCGGGATTCCCGTCCTTCGGCTCCCACGGCCAGGCTGGCTTGCCAGCCTCCTCCGCCAGTTCCTTGATGACGCTGATGGCCGTCTGCATCTGCTCGTGGCCGTAAATCACGGCGCCGAGCATCACATCTTCCGGCAGGGCGCTGGCCTCGGACTCCACCATCAGCACCGCATTCTCGGTACCGGCGACGATGAGATCCAGGTCGGAGTTCGCCAGCTTAGAGCGTGTCGGATTGAGCAGGTAATTGCCATCACTGTACCCGACCCTCGCAGCCCCGATAGGGCCCTTGAAAGGGATACCGGACAGGCACAGCGCGGCGGAGGCGCCCAGCATGGCCGGAATGTCCGGATCGACGTCAGCGTTGGCGGAGATGACCGTGGCGATTACCTGGACTTCGTTGAGGAAGCCTTTCGGAAACAGCGGCCGGATCGGCCGATCGATCAACCGTGACGTCAGCGTCTCCTTCTCGGAGGGTCGTCCCTCGCGCTTGAAGAATCCGCCCGGAATGCGTCCGGCCGCGTATGTCTTTTCCTGGTAATTGACGGTCAGGGGGAAAAACGCCTGGCCTGGATTGGCTTCCTTTCGGCCGACGGCGGTGACGAGCACCACGGTATCGGACATGCTGACGACCACGGCGCCGTCTGCCTGGCGGGCGATCTCGCCCGTCTCGAGAGTGACCGTGTGGCCACCATACTCAAATGTCTTCTTGATTGACTTCACTATGACTACCTGTTGAAACGTATAAAGTCCCGAACGCGATGGGTTTCGCAGGGCGGGATCAGCGGCGCAGACCGAGGCGCGAAATCAGGTCCTGGTAACGGGACGGATCCGTCTTCTTCAGATAGTCGAGCAGCTTGCGGCGCTGGTTGACCATGCGAAGCAGGCCACGACGGGAGTGATGGTCCTTCTTGTGATCGGCGAAATGGGCAGTGAGCTCATTAATACGCGCCGACAAAAGAGCAACCTGAACTTCCGGTGAGCCAGTGTCGGTTCCAGCCCTCCGAAACTCCTCGATAATTTCCTTCTTGCGATCACCTGTAATCGGCATCAAATTTCTCCCGGGCAATTAGTGGTTTGCCCTAACAAAAGCCCATTATTGTACCTTTCCGGCGTCATTCGCCACAAGCATGGAACCGCCCTCGTCACTGCCGACGACCGTCCCGCCCGCGTCATGGCAGGCGAACATCCTGCGGGGAGACAGCACACCGTCCCGCCCTGCTTCGCCTAGCCCCAGAAAACTTCCGTCCGGCGCGTAGAGACGGACCGTACCGGCCTCCTTTCCATTCCATTGAAGCCGCTGTCCCCGAGACACGCGACGCGCCATGTCCCTGTCCAGATGTACGGCGGCCAGCTGCGGCAGAGCCGCATCAGGCGGCATCAGGAGACTGTCAAGAGCGGTCAGCCCCTCCTTTTCCACGCCCGCCAGGGCCCGCAGGCTGACCAGCGGCGCGCCGTCCAGTCCGCCCACGCCCGTGCGCCGCAGATGAATGACGTGAGCCACGGAACCGAGCGCCTCAGCAATATCTTCCGCCAGAGTCCGAATGTAGGTGCCCTTGGAGCAGCAGACCTCGAGACTCAGTTCCCCATCCTCGAGGGCGACGGCCTCAATCCGGTAAATCGTCACCCGCCGGGCCGGGCGGTCCACGACCTGGCCCTGCCGAGCGAGAGTGTAAAGGCGGCGGCCCTCGTGCTTGAGTGCGGAATACATCGGCGGCACCTGCTCGATGTCACCGCGGAAATCCGCCAGAGCGGATCGCACGCTTTCCAGTGAGATTCCGGACCAGTCAGCCTGCTCGATCACCTTTCCCTCCGAATCGCCGGTGTCCGTCCGGGATCCGAGTCGGGCAACCACTTCATAAGTCTTGGGCGCGTTCAGCAGGAATCCGCTTATCTTGGTCGCCTCTCCGAGGCAGATCGGCAGCATGCCGCTGGCCAGGGGATCCAGGCTTCCCGTGTGTCCGGCCTTGCGCGCCTGGTAAATGCCTCGGACACGTTGCAGCGCGCGGTTGGAAGTCATGCCGGTAGGCTTGTCCAGAACGAGAATCCCGCTGACATCCCGTCGGGGTTTTCGTGCCGGCGACGTTGCCGGTCCGTCCGCCGCCGTCTCCCCGACAGCGGGGCGGGAACGTGAATCAGTCATCGTCTTCGTGCCGACGGCGATCCTGATCAACCGCGTCCTCCACCAGTGACGTGATGCGAGCGCCTTCCGAAAGACTCGTGTCGTGGATGAAGTGCAGCTGCGGCGTCTGTCTGATGTGCATACTCCGACCGACCTGTGACCGGACGAATCCGGCGGCCCGCTGCAGAGCATCGGCTGCCGGCGCCGGATCCGCGTCCGGTTGCAGCAGGCTGAAATACACCTTGGCGTGCGACAGGTCGCCCGACACGTCGACTTTGGTAATGGTGATGAACTGGACCCGGGGATCCTTGAGTTCCCGGCGGACAATTTCGCTGAGGTTGCGCCGCAGCTGCTCTGCGATACGCCGGTTTCTGGAAAACTCTTTGCTCATCGCTGGACCCGGTGGCCAGGAGGCCGGCCAAACGCCGTCAAAGCGTGCGGGCCACCTCTATCCGCTCGTAGCACTCGATCTGATCGCCGACTCGAACATCGTTGTAGTTCTTGACGCCGATTCCGCATTCGGTGCCGGCCCGGACCTCGTTGACGTCGTCCTTGAACCGACGGAGAGACTCGAGTTCGCCTTCGAAAATGACCACGTTGTCCCGAAGAACGCGGATCGGATTGTGTCTGCGCACGTAGCCGTCCACGACCATGCAGCCGGCCACCTGGCCGAACTTCGGCGAGCGGAAGACGTCCCGGACCTCCGCCAGTCCGACGATCTGCTCCCGGATCTCCGGTGAAAGCATCCCGGAAATCGCCGCCTTCACGTCATCGATGGCTTCGTAAATGATGCTGTAGTACCGAACATTGACGCCGCTTTCCTTGATGGCTTCACGGGCCGCTGCATCGGCTCGGGTATTGAACCCGATGACGATCGCGTCCGAGGCTGCGGCCAGGTTGACGTCCGATTCGGTAATACCGCCCACGTTGCTGCCGATGACCTTGACGATCACGTCATCGGTGGAAAGCTTGGTCAGCGCATCGCGGAGCGCCTCCGCACTCCCCTGCACATCCGCCTTGATGAGCAGCTGCACCGTGCTCGCAGCGCCTTCTTCCATCTGGGTGAAGACATCCTCCAGCCGGGCAGCCTGCTGCCGGGCCAGTTTGACGTCCCGGCTCTTGCCCTGGCGATGCTCTGCCACCTCGCGCGCCTTGCGCTCGTCCGACAGAACGACAAAATCGTCGCCGGCATTGGGTGCGCCGGACAGACCCAGCAGCTGGACCGGCATCGACGGACCGGCCGTTTCAACCGGTTGGCCTTTCTCGTCGAACATGGCCCGGACCCGACCGAATTCCTGCCCGGCCAGAATCGCGTCGCCGCTGGAAAGCAAGCCCTGCTTGACCAGCACCGTGGCAACGGCGCCGCGGCCACGCTCCAGGCTGGACTCGACCACGACCCCGCTGGCGGGGCCCTCGGGCACGGCTTTCAGCTCCAGGACTTCCGCCTGCAGCAGCACCGCCTCGAGCAGGTTCTCGACGCCTTCGCCGGTTTTCGCCGATACATTCACAAACATGGTATCGCCACCCCATTCCTCCGGGATGACCTCGTGCTGGGAAAGCTCGTTCCTGACCCGATCCGCATCGGAGTCCGGCCGATCGATCTTGTTGACGGCAACCACGATGGGCACCCCCGCGGCCCGCGCATGCTGCACGGCCTCGACGGTCTGGGGCATGACGCCATCGTCCGCCGCCACAACGAGAATCACCAGATCCGTAACCTGCGCTCCTCTCGCCCGCATGGCGGTGAAGGCAGCATGGCCGGGCGTATCCAGAAAAGTGATCTTGCCTTTCTCGATCTCGACCACGTAGGCACCGATGTGCTGCGTGATACCCCCGGCTTCGCCCTCCGCCACGTGACTGCGACGGATGTAGTCCAGGAGAGACGTCTTGCCGTGATCCACGTGACCCATGATGGTCACCACGGGCGCGCGGGTAACCGCCTTGCCCTCGGGCTTGACCGCATCCACCACCACGTCTTCGATCTGGTCCTCTTTGAGGATCTTGGGCTTGTGACCCATCTCCTCGACGAGAATCTGGGCCGTGTCCTGGTCGATGACCTGGTTGATGGTGGCCATCACGCCCAGGTTCATCATTGCCTTGATGACCTCGCCGGCCTTGACCGCCATCCTTTGGGCGAGATCGGCCACGGTGATGGTCTCGGGGATCTCGACCTCGCGGACCACGGGGGCCGTCGGGCGCTCGAACCCGTGGCGAGACTCCACCGAGACAGGAGCCGCCCGTCGCTGCGGCGTGCGCTTGCGACGACGTCCGCTCTTTGCGCCGGCCACGTGAAGCTCCTTGCGCCCATAGCGGGTCGTGGCTCCGGGTTCTTTCTTCTTGCGTTCCGGAGCGGGTTCTTTCTCCCGACCCGTCTCCGCACGCTGGCGCGCGCTGGCCGCCCGCCGCGCCTGCTCTTCCTGCTGCCGCTGCGATTCCATCTCGGCCAG
>JASFOT010000175.1:0-5433 GCA_050116375.1 Gammaproteobacteria bacterium
TGGCGAAAGGCTTTGTGCTGGGCCTCGCGGCTGCCGCCGTCATACCCCTCGCCGTCATCGCCCTGGGATCAAGATCGCGGCCGGTAGGGCGCGCAATGAGCCGCGGTGCGGGACTGGTGAACGACAGGGCGCGGCAAACGGCCGCGGAATTGGGCGAGATACTCGAGGACATGCTGGCGGAGCTCCGTCATGAGCCGTCGCAGGACCGGGCGGCGCATGAGCCCCACGTCCGGCCGGTGGAAACGCGCTCCGGGTCCGGTCCCCGGGCGGCAAGCGCGGAATGACGCCGGAGGCCGTCATCGGCCACGCTATCCCGGGCCGTATCCGGCTGAAAATTCCGGGGATGCGGGGAGACCCGGTCTACTTCCAGACGGCCGGAGAAATTCTTCAGGGAGCCCCGGGGGTGCGCACCGTACAGACTAACCACCGCACCGCCAGCATACTCGTCACCGGGCCGGCGGCCGCCCTCCCCCGACTCCGCAAAATCGGTTCGGATCATGATTTGTTTCATGTCACGGATCACGCCGGATCCGGGACCACGGAAGGTGGACGACGCACCCGGATCACCGCTCGGACCGCCGTTCAGAACCGAATCGCCGTTATCCTGCTGGCGTTGGCTTTCGTGCAGACACTCCGCGGTCAAATAATGGTTCCCGCCCTCGCTCTGATCTGGAACGCTCTGGAGCTCATCCAGTGGGAGAACCTGGAGGAAGGTCAGCGGGATTGATTCGGTGGCATCGAGGCAGATAAAGCCCGGACAGCGCGCCTGGATCCTCACGCCGCTGCACATTTCGGCTAGAGGCCGGGCGCGCGCCCGGCTGCCCGCCCTGGTGGGAGCCAACGGGCTCGCCGCCCGCATCGCCGAACGACTGCTCGAGACAGACGGCATTCGTGACGTCAATGTCAGCGCCGATACCGGCAGTATCCTGCTTTTTCATGATCCCGATACTCCGGTGGAAGACGTGCTGCAATCGGCGCAAGCGGGCCTTTACGACCTGGCCGGCGTCGGGGAGCAGTCCAGACCCCCGGCAAAAACCCATGCTGAAAGAACAGATACGAGACGCCGATCCGGCCGGGTCCGTCGGCAAGCCTCTACCGCAAGGATGGCGGCCGGCGAGCCCACCTCGCGCACCGGCGGCAGCGGCGAAATCGAGTGGCACACGGTTTCCGTCGCAGACTGCCTGGCAGGCCTCGGCGCGGAACCGAATGGCCTGGACGCCGCATCGATCGCCCGGCGTCTCGCCGAACACGGTCTGAACGCGCTTCAGGAGGCCGGGCCCACACCGGCGTGGAAGATGGTCGCAGACCAGGTGGTCACGGCACCTGTGGCCCTGCTTGCCGGGTCGGCGGGCATCGCCCTGCTCACGGGGGGCTTGGTGGATGCCCTTGCCATTGCCACGGTCGTTGCGATCAATACCGTGATCGGATACGGCACCGAACGCCAGTCCGAGAACGTGATCCGATCCCTGATGGTGGGCGCACCCGAGCGGATTCCCGTCATCCGGGACGGCAGGGAAACCATGGCTGATCTGGCAGAGGTGGTACCCGGGGACATCCTGGTGCTGCGCCCCGGCACCTACATCGCGGCTGACGCCCGTTTGATCGCGGAACGCGGCCTTTTCACCGACGAGTCAGCCCTCACCGGCGAGAGCATGCCCGTCGTCAAGGACGCCCTGGCACAGCTGAAGAGCGACACGCCGGTCGCCGACCGGCGCAACATGATTTTTCGCGGCACTCTGGTCACCGGCGGCAGCGGTACCGCTGCCGTTGTGGCGACGGGAGGTGCCACGGAACTGGGCCGCGTCCAGGCCACGGCCGGCGAGATCGCCACCCGCGCCACGCCCATGGAGCAGCAGCTTCAGCAACTCGGGGGCCAGCTCGCAGCAGCCAGCGTAGCCGCCTGCCTCGCCGTTTTCGGCGTCGGCCTGCTGCGCCGCATGCCTCTTGTCGAGCTCCTGAAGTCGTCCGTTTCCCTGGGCGTCGCTGCGGTCCCCGAGGGACTCCCGGCGGTGGCGACGACCACCCTGGCTCTGGGCATCAAGCGGATGGGGCAGCAACGGGTCGCCATCCGGAGGCTTGGCGCCGTCGAAGCGCTGGGAGCCATCGATGTCTTGTGCCTGGACAAGACTGGAACCCTGACAGAGAACCGGATGACGGTCACCTCGGTGATCATCAGCGGAGACTCTTTCAGTCTGCAGGATGGCGTGCTCACCAACGGAGCCACGAATCTCGCCGATTCGGCGGACCCCGACCTGAACCGCCTGCTCCGGATGCTGGTCCTGTGCAACGAATCGACCGTGGAGAAGCGCGGCGATAAGATCCGGATCGAGGGCTCGCCAACGGAAAGCGCTCTTGTTCAGGTCGCGATCGACGCCGGTCTCGACGTCGGCGCAATCAGGCGCCGTCATCCCGCCCTCGAGACCATCCACCGGTCCGAAAGCCGGCATTACATGCTCACCCTTCATCGTGGCGTGGCCGGCCGCCGACAGCTTGCCGTGAAGGGCAGTCCTGCGGAGGTCCTGGATCGCTGCCGGTGGATCCGCCGGTCCGGGCGCCGCCGGCCGCTCCGCCAGCGGGATCGACAGGCCGCCATCAGGGAAAACGAGAGACTGGCGTCTCTCGGCATGCGCGTACTGGGGATCGCCCAGGCCAACATCCTGCCGGAGGTCAGCCCGGAAGAAGCAGGACTGGAGTGGCTCGGGCTGGTCGCCATGGCGGATCCCATCCGTCCGGAAATGAAAAGCCTGATCAGCGAACTCCACCGCGCCGGTATCGCTACCGTGATGATCACCGGAGACCAGCCCGCCACCGCCCGGGCCGTGGCCAGGCAGCTGGATCTCAGCGGCGGCCGACCGCTCAAGATCCTCGATTCAACCGATCTGAAAGGCGTCGATCCCGAACTGCTCGGCGGCCTTGCCCAGGAAACCCATGTTTTCGCGAGGGTCACGCCGACCCACAAGCTGGAGATTGTCCAGGCGCTTCAGAACCGTGGCCGCGTCGTCGGCATGACCGGCGACGGCATCAACGACGGTCCCGCACTGAAGGCCGCCGACGTGGGAATCGCGATGGGATCCGGCCAGCAGGACGTGGCCCGATCGGTCTCGGACGTCGTCATCCAGGATGACGAGCTGGCCACGGTCCTGCACGCTGTAGCCCAGGGGCGAACGATTTACTCCAACATCCGCAAGGCCCTGCATTTCCTGCTGTCCACCAACTTCAGCGAAATCGAGGTCATGCTTGCGGCCCTTGCGCTGGGCATGCCGCAACCGCTGTCGGCCATGCAGCTTCTGTGGATCAACCTCGTCACCGACATCTTTCCCGGCCTCGCGCTTGCGGTGGAACCGGCAGAGCCCGAAGTGCTGTCCCGCCCGCCCCGAGATCCCGCCGAACCGATTCTGACCGCCGGGCACTTGCGGCTCATGACTGGCGAATCGGCCGTCATCACCGCAGGCACCCTGTCTGCCTTCACCTACGGGCTGGCACGCTACGGCGCCGGCGCCCGGGCAGGCACGATTGCCTTCAACACGCTGACATGCGCCCAGCTCCTGCATGCTTTCAGCTGCCGCTCCGACGAGCATGCCGCTTTCGGGATCGGCAGCAAGGCCGAGAACCGCTGGCTCACCCTCGCGGCCGGGGGCGCTCTGGCCGCCCAGGCCTCAACCCTGGTGTTTCCGCCGCTGCGTCGTCTGCTCGGCGGCACCGGAGTGAGCCTGATGGACACGGCCGTCATCGGCGCCGGCGCGGTGGGACCGCTGGCCGTCAACGAATTTCTGAAAAGACGCAGAACCAAAAAGGGGCGGTCCCGTCAACGGGACCCGGGAGACCCGTCATGAGCAGGAAAAGCCACTTCATTTTCGTCTCCGAATCCGTCACACGGGGACACCCGGACAAGCTCTGTGACCAGATCAGCGACGCCATCGTGGACCGGTTCCTCGCCGAGGATCCCTGTGCCCGTATCGACGCCGAATGCGCGGTATCCAACGGGGTCCTGTTCGTGGCCACGCAGGCGAATTCCCGTGCCAGCGTGGACGTGACGTTCACGGCGCGTCAGACCATCGCCGGCATCGGTTACACGCCCGAGGAACTGGATTCGGAGAACTGCACCATCCTCACGACCCTGGGCGACAATCTAGCGGCGAGGCCCTCGGACAGACACGAGGTCGAGCTGAGTGGCTCCGATCTGGACGGCATCGTTGCCGGACAGCACGCGACGGTTTTCGGTTATGCCTGCGACCAGACCGACTGCCTGATGCCGGCTCCGATCGTCCTGGCCCACGATCTCTGCAGGCAGATCGACCAGGTCCGGATGGACGCGGAGCTAACCTGGCTCGGAGCGGACGCCAAGGCCCAGGTGGCCGTGGAATACGCGGATGGCAAACCGGCTCGTATCCACAGCGTGTCTCTGACAGTGACAGGAGATTCGGAGACGGCAGGCTCGAACAAGCAAATTCGGGAGAACGTGGAAGAGCGCATTATCCGGCCTGCGCTCGAGACCCGAGTCCCGAAAGCCGACGGGAAAACCCGGGTCTTCGTCAATACCGGTATTCCGCTTGTCAGAGGAGGGCCGCGACTCCACTCCGGTCTGACCGGCCGCAAGAATGCGGTGGACACCTACGGCGAATACGCCCGCCACAGCGGCGCGGCGCTGTCGGGCAAGGATATCTGGCGAATTGACCGGATCGGCGCATATGCCGCGCGTCACGCGGCCAAGAATGCGGTGGCAGCAGGCCTTTGCAGGCAGTGCGAGGTCGCGCTGTCCTACACGGTCGGCCAGTCGGCCCCCATGGGTCTGGCGGTGGACACCTTCGGCACGGGAGAGATCGACGACGACCAGCTCGCCGATCGGCTGAGGGAAACGATGGACTTCCGCGTCGGGGGAATATTGAAAAGCCTCAGGCTTCGGGAAGCGGTCGCCGCCAGCGGCGGCAATTTCTTCAGGCGACTGGCGGCCTACGGCCAGGTAGGACGCGCGGACCTGGACCTGCCCTGGGAAGACACCGGAAGCTGCCGCAAACTGGCCTGAGCGGCTAGAAAAGAATGGCCGAGACCACCACGAAGTAGGCCACCAGGCTGAACACGTCCTGCAAAATAGTGGCCACGGGCCCGCTGCCGAGTGCCGGATCCCGGCCGATTTTCCAGAGAAACCAGGGCAGGAGCAGTCCGATCGTCGTCGATACTGCCCCGGCCATGACCAGCGACAGGGATACCGCAAGGGCCAGGCGTGGATCGCCCAGGATCAGGTAGATCATCGGAAAGGTCACAGCGGCCAGGACCAGTCCGATAACGGCACCGGTATACAGCTCCCCTACCATCAGTCTGCGGATGGACAACTGGCTCATGGAAAGCCAGCGGACGGCGATTGCCACGGTCTGGGTACCGATAGCCCCCGCCAGGTAGACGATGGCGGGGATGAAGAAAACCACCGCGATCCGT
>JASFOT010000176.1:0-5427 GCA_050116375.1 Gammaproteobacteria bacterium
CTTGCTTAAGTGTGGGCCAGGATTTCAATTCATCAGGATCAATGCAGTGCTCGAATCTTCCAAAGTCTGTCTTTTCGGTGCCAGCCCAAGTACGGGAAACCAAGGCGTCAACGCGCTGTGCTGGTCGGCCCTGACCGGAATGGCGCAGCGGGGCTACAGCGACCTGCACGTATTCGACTACCTGCAGGGGTCCAGGCAGGCCAGCTTCGGCACCCTCGGCTACACGCTGCACGGCATAACGGTAGGCAAGCGCGTCTGGGCCGGCAATCATCTCGGCGTTGCACGTCTTGCGGCTTCGGTCGGGTTACGGCGGCGGGGTCTGCTGAATATCGTCTCCGACGCCGACCTGGTACTGGACGCGAGCGGAGGCGACAGCTTCACCGATCTTTATGGCGCCGCACGATTTCGCCATATCGTGGCTCCGAAGCAAATCGCTCTCACCATGGGCCGTCGGCTCGTGCTCCTGCCCCAGACATACGGGCCATTTACGAGTTCGCTGAGCCGGCACACGGCTCGCCGCCTGATCGACGCGTCCGCGCTCGCTTACGCCAGGGACCCGGACAGTTACAACAGGCTCCAGGACCTGCTCGGTGACCGCTTCGATCCGTCGCGACACCGGCTCGGTGTGGATCTGGCCTTCGGTCTACCCATGCGCAAGCCGATCTCGCTGGCGCCGGAAGTTGCCGCGGCGATGGCGGACCGCGACCAGATGCCTCTGATCGGGCTTAACGTCAGCGGCCTGGTGGCAAACCGACCGGACCAGGCCGCTCGCCGCTTCGGCCTCAATTGCGGCTACCGCTCGCTGATGCGCCGACTGCTGATGCGGCTGTTGGACGAGACCAGCGCGCGGGTGTTGATGGTGCCCCACGTGCATGCACCGCGGGGGCACTACGAATCCGACCTCGACGCCGCTGTCACCCTGGTGGAAAGTCTGCCCGGCCAATACGCCTCCGCGGCCCGCGAAAGAATCACGATACTGAAGGAGCCACTTGATGCATGCGAGCTGAAGTGGCTGATCGCACGGTGCCACTGGTTCTGCGGTACCCGCATGCACTCGACGATAGCCGGAATCTCGTCCGGCGTTCCCACTGCTGCGCTCGCCTACAGCCTGAAGACATCGGGCGTATTCAAGACCTGCGAAGTGGGGGAATCGGTCATCGACCTGCGCCGGGTCCATGAGGACGCCGCGCTGGAGTCGCTGATGCACCTTTGGCGGCATCGGACCTCGACCGCATCGACCCTGGCAGGCGTCCTGCCCGGGGTTCGTGCGCTCGCTGCCCGTCAGATGGACGAAATCGCCGACTGCGCGAAGCAGGACTGGAGCATCGAGGGAGCAGTGCAGTGCTGAGCGGCCATCGAGCTCAACAGCTGGCGCTGATTGCCACGCAGGCCCTATCCGAGGGCAGTGCGTTTCTTAGAAATGTAATCCTCGCCCGTTTGATCGGTGCCGACGAAATGGGGCTGGCTGTGATGCTTGCCCTGGTGATACGCATATTCGAGATGGCCGGCGAGATGGCTCTGGATCGACTGCTCGTGCAGGTCGGGGACAGGGAGTTGTCTTCCGTGCGCAAGGCGGTGCACTGGCTGCAGTTGACCAAGGGTGCGCTCCTCACGGCCGTTGCGATTCTGCTCGCGGCACCCATCTGCAAATCGCTCAATATGGCGCTTGATCCGTCGATATTCGCCCTGGCGGCGCTGGCTTTGCTGATCCGGGGCGCGAGCAACTTTGATTTCCGTGAACGCCAGCGTCGGGGTGAATATGTCCCGGCTCTGGTTGTCGAGGGGGGCAGCGCCCTCATCGCGGCTATTGTCTGCGCGCCGCTCGCCTGGGCGTTGCGCGACCACAGTGCCCTTGCCTGGGTGCTCCTGGTCCAGGCCGGCGCGTTCTGCGTCCTGTCGCATCTTTTCTCATCGTCGCGTTACCGTCTGGGTATCAATCGCGCTCTGTTTGCCCGTTGTCTCCGATACGGAGGACCCATAACGCTGAACGGAGCGCTGATGTTTCTCGCCCTGCAGGGCGATCGCCTGGTCGTTTCCCTGTTTTTTCCCGCCGCCGAGCTCGCGCGTTTTGCGTTAGCCGCCCAGCTCGCCCTGCTGCCGGCACTGATCGGCGCTCGTTTCCTGCTCGCTTCGGAATTGCCGCGGTTCGCAAGGCTTGCTGGCCAGACCGAGGGATTTGGCGAATATCACGCCGCGCTGCTGTATCGCGTCTCTCTGGCATCTCTGATCGGGGCTCTGGGCCTTGGCCTGGGGGGTAACGCGCTGATCGCCTGGCTTTACGGCGATGCATACACCGTGGCGCCGGCGCTCTTGTGGTTGCTCGCGGCCGGCGCGGGCCTCAGGCTGATTCGAGCGGTGCCCTGCACTGCCCTCATGGCGCTGGAACGCACCCAATTTCTTTTGTTCAGCAATCTCCCGCGACTCTTGACCGTGGCGCTGGCGTTCTGGGCCGCGGCCCACGGCGGCGGTCTGACGGCAATCGTCGCGATCGCTGTCTGCGGTGAGGCGATCAGTCTGTTCATAGCACTTATCGCCATCGGGGCATCCGGCCGTGAGGAGACCGGCCGGACCAGCTCTCGCGTGGCGGAGGGCATCTGATGCGCCAGATTACTTCGATCAAGGACGTGGTCGATCGGCATATGTGCATGGGGTGTGGAACCTGCGCGGCCGTCCGCCCTGATGTCGTCCGGATGGTGGACACCGTCGCGCACGGGAAGCGGCCTGTGATTGCCGACGGCACGGACAAGGAGACGGTTCAGGAATTGGTCGGAACCTGCCCGGGACGTTCCATTGATGCGGCTCCGGCTACGGATGCAGACGCCGCCAGGAGTTATGACCATGCCGCGTGGGGTCCCGTCCTCGAGGTCTGGGAGGGTCATGCGACGGATCCCGAACTCCGCCACCAGGGTTCGAGCGGCGGTGTGGTCAGTGCGCTTTCGCTCTTCTGTATCGAAGAGAAGGGCTACCCGGGGGCCGTACAGGTCCGTGCTCGTGCCGATCAACCGCTGCTGAACGAGTCCGTGATCTCGCGCTGCCGCTCCGACGTGCTGGCTTCCACAGCTTCCCGGTATGCCCCTGCCAGCCCCTGTGAGCGCCTCGCCGACCTGAGTGCTTCGCGACGGCCACATGTGTTCGTCGGCAAACCGTGCGACGTGGCTGGCGCCGCCCGGTTTGCCGCCCGGGACGAGGCGGCGACATCGGGCATCGGGTTGTCCATATCGATCTTCTGTGCCGGAACACCGTCACTGGCGGGGACCCGGGAATTGCTGGCCCATCTCGGCGTGGAGCAACGCGACGAGGTTCTGGAGGTTCGCTACCGAGGCCGTGGCTGGCCGGGCCGGATGGCAGTGCGATTTCGCAGCGCCCGTACGGGCGAGATCCGCACGGCCTCGACTTCCTATGAAGAGGGCTGGGGGGACATTCTGCAGAAGCATACGCAATGGCGATGCCGGGTCTGCGCCGACCACATCGGTGAACACGCGGATCTGTCGATTGGCGACCCATGGTACCGGCCCGTCGCCGAAGGCGATGCCGGACAGTCGCTTATCGTCGTCCGGACAGATCGGGGCCGGCAAATCCTGCGCGAGGCGGTCCAGGCGGGTGTCCTGCAGCTCGAGCCCCGAACCCTGGAGACGCTGGCCGCCTCCCAGCCCAACCTCGAGCGGACCCGGGGGGCGGTGTACGCAAGATGCCTCACCGCGAGACTCGCCGGCGCGGCTGCCCCACGCTACCGAGGCGCTGCCCTGCACCGTGTCTGGTGGCGCGCGCTGAGCCCCACCGCCAAGTTCAAGTCCTTTGCAGGGACCATGAAGCGCATGTTTGTCAAAGGGCTCTTTCGCAAGGAGCGCGCCGAAATTCTCGGGGGGCAGCAGGGATGACACGCGCGCAACAGGTGAGCGTGCCGACGCTGGCCGGGATCCTGTATCTCGCCCTCATTTTGCCACCGGAATTCTCTGTCACGCTCGGCGGTCTCCGGCTCACCCCTTACCGTGTCTTTCTCCTGGGGATGACCGTGCCCCTGTTGCTGCGCCTGCTGCAGAATTCGCGGCAACCCCCACACGTCGTCGATTATCTGATCATGGCGCACGCCGCCTGGGTCGTGCTGGCCTTGACTGTTTACGATGGCATATCTACCGGCCTCGAGTCGGGAGGAATTTACGTTGTAGAGAGTCTCGGGGCTTACCTGCTCGGCCGCCTCGCCGTGACTTCTGCGCAGGAGCATCGCGCCCTGATCCGGTTCATGGTGACGGTCCTGTGTGTGATGTTTCTTTTCACCCTGCCGGAGAGCCTGAGCGGGAAACACCTGATTCGTGAAGCTGCCCGTGCCGTAGCCGGCGGGCCGGGATTGCCGGTCATTGAACCCCGCCTGGGACTGGACCGGGCTTTTGGCTCCTTCGATCACCCCATTCTCTACGGTGTCTTTGCGGCATCGACTTTCGCGGCCACCTACTACGTACTGGCTCGCGAACAGCTTCGGCCCAAAGCGATCGCCCTGATGGGTATCGTCGGCGGAAGCGCATTCCTGTCGCTTTCGGCTGGTCCTTTCGTCGGCCTGGCCTGCCAGGGCGCGCTGCTTGCCTGGGATCGGCTCACCAAAGGCATCAGTCTGCGGTGGTGGGCGTTGTCCGGCGTGTTCTTTCTGATGTGGTTCGCGGTATCGCTCGGGTCGAACCGCAGCCCGATAAAGGTCTTCATCTCTTATCTGACGTTCAGCCCCCAGAGCGCCTACAACCGGATTCTCATTTGGGAGTACGGAACTGCCGAGGTCGGCCGGCATCCGATATTCGGCATCGGGTTCGGCGACTGGATACGGGCACCCTGGATGAGCGACAGCATGGACAATTTCTGGCTGGTCACCGCTGTTCGCTATGGCCTGCCCGCGCTGGGATTTCTCATCGCAGCCATCGTCGTGCTCGCGATGCGTCAGGCGCGCGTGAGCGGGCGTAACTCCGAGCTGAATCGCCACCGCATGGCCTGGATGGTGATTATCGTCGGCCTGGCGGTATCAGGCTTTACCGTTCACTTCTGGAACGCGGTTTTCGTTTACTTCTTTTTTCTAATCGGGACCGGCGCCTGGATGGTGTATCCGCCGCGACGGCGGCCAACATGGATGCCCGCGAGGTCGCATCCGCCGGTCGGCAACAATCCAGCTGCCGCAGGCGCCTACTAACTGAAGGAGAACACCGATGGATCTCTCTATCGTCATCGTCAATTGGAACACACGGGAAATGCTCCGTAATTGTCTGCAGTCGATACCGGTTCACAATGACGACTATCGGGTCGAAGTCATCGTCGTAGACAACGCTTCGGAAGACCATTCCGGCGCGATGGTGACGGCTGACTTCCCTGCCGTCACGTTAATCCAGAACACGGAAAACCTAGGGTTTGCGAAGGCCACGAATCAGGGACTGCGCGTCGCTCGCGGGC
>JASFOT010000177.1:0-5393 GCA_050116375.1 Gammaproteobacteria bacterium
CCGGCGTCACGTCTCCATAGCCCACCGTAGTCAGGGTCACGACCGACCACCAGATCGATTCGCCGACAGTGCTGAATGCCTCCGGCTGGGCCTCGTTTTCCAGAATGAACATCAGGCAGGCGGAAAAGAGGATCAGCACGAGCATTACCAGCGACGCGGCGATAAGTGCCGGAAGCTGAACACGCAGCACGAACAGGAAGACGTCCAGGCCGGGGAAATAATGGCTGAGTTTCAGCAGTCGCAGGAGACGCAGCACCCGAAGGAAGCGCAGGTCCACCGGCAACAGGAAGGCGAGATAGAAGGGCAGGATCGCCGCCAGATCGATCAGGGCCATCGGCGACAGCGCATAACGGATGCGGGCCGAGGACGGAGAGATACCGTGATACCTCTGCGACTCCACAATGCTCCACAGCCGTGCCACGTACTCCACCGTGAATACGCAGACCGAGAAGACCTCGAACCACCAGAACCCCCGGCCGAAGGCCTCCATGTAGGGCGGATACGATTCCAGCACCACGGCCGCCACATTGGCGAGGATCAGGAGAATGATGAATCCGTGCAGCCAGCGAACCGGCCCCCGGCCGGCAAGTCCGATCTCCAGCCCCAGATAAATCCGGTGCCTGAGTGAAGCACTCCCTGTCATGGGGAAAAGTATGGCAGGTGCCGGGTCAGCCTGGAAACAAACGGGGGAACGGATCAGTATTCCGTCGGGCTTTGATGATCGAAAATTTTCGGCCCTGACTCGACGGCCGGTCGTCTATAAGTATTGATGTGAACCGCAATCAGGAAAGGGCCCGTTCCGCGGAGGGTCCGGAATCCCGGAGCCTTCTGAGACACCTGCCCAACGCCGTTTCGGCGGCCCGGCTGGCATCCACGCCAGTGCTCGCCTGGATGGCCGCCACGGGTATGGAACGGCCATTTTCCTGGCTGCTGGTGGCTGCCCTTGCCAGCGACGCGCTGGACGGGCTGCTCGCCCGGGCGTTTTCCTGGACTTCCCGTCTCGGTTCCCTGCTGGATTCCCTTGCCGACGCGATGCTCATGCTGGTGGCGGCCTACGGGGTATGGGTTTTTCACTATTATGTTTTCGAGGATTACGGCATCCTGATCTGGGCCGTACTTGGTCTCTGGGCGCTCCAGCACCTGTTGGCAATGATCCGCTACGGGCGGCCGGCCAGCTTCCATACCCGCCTTGTTCGAGTTGCCGTCGCGGTCTTCAGCCTGTTCCTGATCACTCTCTTTTTGTTCGGCTTCCAGCCGTCACTGTTCTTCATAGCTGCCGCCCTGAGTCTGGCCGGGGTGTCGGAAGAACTGCTCCTGATTATCGTCGTTCCGGAATGGACCCCCGACCTGCGCGGCGGCATCCTGGAGGTCATGCGTCGCCGGAAATCGGAAGGACCTTAGCGGTGCTGCTAATGGATACGGAGGAACCCGATCAATTTCCATAACGCTGCACGGTGGCGCGGCAAAGTCGTCCGGGACGATCTGTGAATTAATCGGCACTCGGCGAAAAGCTTCCCTGCCGCCAGGCCCATGTCAGCTTGTGAAGCTCCATCACCGCAAGGATCGAGAGACTCAGTCCCGCCAGCAGGATCCATTCGTTCCGGCCTACCGGTTCCGTGGAGAGAAGCAGCTGTCCCCATGGGCTGTAGAGCATGGCAACGTGGATTGAAAAGGCCGTCAGCATGCCGATCATCAGCACCGGACTTTTAAGGGGTGAAAGGGCAAAGGCCGACCGGGTTTCGGAGCGGCAGTTGAACAGGTGCACGTTTTCGAAAAGCACCATCAGAAGCAGCAGGGCATTACGGGCGGCCCCCTCGGACCAGCCCTGCTCCAGGGTCCAGTGGAAAAGCCCGTATCCCACCAGGCCCATGACGAGCGCGCCGACAACCGTGCGTTCGATCATCAGCCGGTTGAAAATGGGTTCTCCCGTGGGGCGGGGAGATCGGCGCAGAACGCTGCCGTGTTCGGGTTCGAAGGCGAGAGCCACGTCCTGGATGCCGTTCGTGACCAGGTTCAGCCAGAGAAGCTGCACCGGGAGAAGCGGGATGGGCATACCGAAGGCGATGGCCAGCGCGACCAGAACCACCTCTGCCGCACCGGTGCTGATAAGCAGATAGATGACATTGCGTATGTTGTCGTAGGCGATGCGGCCTTCCTCGATGCCGGCGGTAATAGTGGCGAAGTGGTCGTCGCTGATGACCAGTTCGGCCGCTTCCCGGGCCACGTCGGTGCCCGATTTGCCCATGGCAATGCCGATATTCGCCGCCTTCAGTGCCGGCGCATCGTTGGCACCGTCTCCCGTGACGGCCACAAAATGTCCTGCAGCCCGGGCAGCCTCCACAATTTCCAGTTTCTGGTGAGGCGCGACCCTGGCGAAAACCCGGCCCCGGGCCAGCAGTTCCGGCAACCGGTCGTCCGGCGTGTCGATCAGATCGGCACCCGTCACCACGGCACTTTCGTCCTCGGCCAGTCCCAGATCCCGTGCTATGGCGAGCGCCGTCACCGGGTGATCGCCCGTAACCATAATGGTATCCACGCCTGCCCGGTGCGCCGCGGCGACGGCTTCCCGCACTCCCGATCTCAGGGGATCGATCATCCCAACCAGGCCGAGGAAAGCCAGATCGGTCGGCTGCGGCGGCACCTGGGCGTCGTCAAGGTCCGGCGGCGCCTCGCCCTCCGCCACTGCCAGTACCCGGAATCCCCGGCGAGCCATGTCATGAGCCATTTCTCTGGCCTTCTCCAGGGCTTCGGGCGGCCCGCAGGACATTTCGAGCACCCGTTCCGGGGCGCCCTTGACCATGACGCGCAACCGGCCGTCGATCCGATGGAAACTGGCTGCGAACTGCCGTTCGGCTTCGAACGGGATCTCATTGATCTGCGGGTGGAGTTCCAGCGAAGCCTCACGCCGCCAGCCGAGCTTGTAAGCCATGGTCAGCAGCGCCACGTCCGTCGGATCCCCCCGCCAGGTCCAGCCGGAGTCCACGTGATGGAGATCTGCTTCGTTGCATAGAACGGCGGCGCGGGCCAGATCGGCAAGCGGGACACCCTCGTCCGGCTCCAGGGGCCTGCCGGCAAGCAGAAACCGGCCTTCGGGAATGAACCCTTCACCGACGACCTCGTAAGTAGTTCCATCCGCCAGCCGGACTTCCCGGACGGTCAGTTCGTTGCAGGTGAGCGTCCCGGTCTTGTCGCTGGCGATGAGGGTACAGCTGCCGAGGCCCTCAACCGCCGCCAGGCGCCGAACGATGACGCCGCGACGGGCCATCCTGGTGGTGCCGATGGCCAGCGCCACCGTCAGGGCCACCGGCAGACCCTCCGGTATGGCGGAGACGGCCAGCGCCACGCCAAACATGAACATTTCCGTGATCGAGTAACCGCCCAGTACCGCACCCATTACAGAAACCAGTGTGGCGGCAGTGAGGACGCCGATGGCGATCAGCCGCGTGAACTGTTCCATGCGCAGGATAAGGGGTGGCCTGCCCGATTCAGGCGCCAGAACATCCAGGGCCAGCCTGCCGATGGCGCTCTGGACTCCGGTGTCCGTGATCAATACCTGTGCCCGACCCCGGGAAACGATGGATCCGGCACGCACCATGTTGCGGCAATCCGCCATGGGGGTCTCCGCCGGACCGGTCCACCGTGGATCCTTCAGTACCGGCAGGGATTCCCCCGTCAGCAGCGATTCGTCCACTTCCAGGCCGTGGGCCGTCAGCAAGCGCCCGTCCGCCGGGACCCGGTTGCCGGACTCGACGAGCACTACGTCGCCGGGCACCAGGAACTCTGCGTCGAGTTCCCTGATCTGGCCCTGCCTCTTGACCGTCGCCCGGGTTGTCAGCAGTTTTCGCAGCGCCTGGCTGGCTTTTTCCGCCCGGGCTTCCTGAATCGTGCCGATAATCGCGTTGATCAGGAGCACACCACAGATGAAAGCCGCGTCCTTGAACTCTCCCAGGGCAAGGGACACCACCGCGGCGACCGCCAGCACATATATCAGCGGACTTCGAAACTGGCGCAGAATGATCTGGAACAGGGATGGCGGCGGTGCTTCCGGCAGCCGGTTGGGCCCGTACTCCTGCAGCCGCAAACTGGCCTGTTCTTCCGTCAGCCCGCCCGAATCCGAATCGACGGTTTTCAGGACGGTTTCTATGGTTTCGGAATGCCAGGAGGCCGGTGCGCTGTCCGGCGGCCGTCGCTGTTGGGCATGGTTCGTGTCGCTGCGGTCGGATCGTGTCATCGCGGCATCATCATCTGAACGCCCGTAAGCAAAGATTAGGACGACTTGGGGCCGCGCGCCCGACATTCGGGTGACTTTTGCCCGGGGAGATGCCGGTGACCGCGGACCGGCGCGAGGAAATCAGGCTTCCTAGAGATTGTCGTCGGGCGTTTGCAGAGACGTGATAAGCCGTCTTAGCGGGGTCTCGTCCAGCGGCACAGACTCCTGCTCGCAGTAACCCGGCAAACAGGCCTCGGTCTGCATGAAGACGAAAAAGTAGTTGTCGGTATCGAAGGAGCGGGGAAAATGGATGTACATGCGATTGTTCGTTCTGGCCCCGCCATACTCTTCGCTGAACTCAAGCCGGTAGCTCATCGAGTACATTTCCTTGCCGCCCACCAGGGCGATCTCGCGATCCAGATCGCTGACCCCGAAAAGCCCGTGTATCTGCCCTCTGAGCCAGAGCTGGAACTCTTCCTCGTTGCAGTAATTCTCGGCGGTCTGTTCGGGGGTGAGACCGCACTGCGACTCCTCCGGTCTGGTCCGCAGCACGAGAAGTGCCGTGGTGCCGACCCGGTTTCCGGAACTGAAGTGTTCGCGCCTGAACAGCACGCGGTTCTGTTCCCGGGCGATATCCCATTCGCCGGAGTCTGGTACCGCCACCCGGAAACTGCCGGCGTCCACGAGCTGCTCCGCCGCCGCGGGGAGATATGATCCCCACGTGACGAGAAGCAGCGGCAATACGGCCGCGATACAGCCGCTGCCTGCGCCCCAGCGTCGTGATCCGTGTTCGCGCGGATTGCTCTTACGACCCTTCATGCTGACTCAGCAGGCTATGGCGATGAAGCTGCCTGGGCCGCAATCAGCACCTCCGATTCCGTTGGCGGCCAGCAGGATGAGCGCCATCAGCAGGAAGAAAACGATCAATGCTCTGGCCAGCGGATTCCAGAAAAACTGACGACCGCCCGCAGGCCGGTTTCGGTAGCGCTGTAGGTACGTCATGCCACACTCCTCCCGGACCGGAGGCAGCGGCAGTGCTCGAGCCGGGCGCGAAAATTCCTTTGACGATGCCTGAGCGCCACGGCCCCGATCTCTATATAAATCTATAGCTCAGAAAATCGGTTCCTGCCGGGCGCAGACATTCCACCGGCGATGGTGGAAGGGGACAGGTTTCTCGGGAGTC
>JASFOT010000178.1:0-5383 GCA_050116375.1 Gammaproteobacteria bacterium
TCGGAACAATTCTCCACCTTTTGGGAAAGGCCGACAGAGGCATCCCCGGCGGGCGCGCTGCCGGTGGTGACCTTCAGCGACACGCTGACATTCCACATGAACGGCATGACGATTCGCGCGCTTCACATCTCCGGCGCCCATACTGACGGTGACGCCGTGGTTCATTTCCGGGAAGCCAACGTTATCCACATGGGGGACATCCTGTTTCACCAGTGGTACCCCTACATCGATATCAGCGCCGGCGGTTCCGTGCGCGGCACCATAGCCGCCGTGGATGCCATCCTGCCGATGATCGACGAGGAGACTGTCGTCATTCCCGGCCACGGGGCAACTGTCACGGACCGGTCGGGGTTGATCGCCTACCGGGACATGCTCGAGGCAGTAGCGGACCGAATCCAGGAATTCGTGGACGAGGGACGGACCCTGGAGGAGGTGCAGGCGGCCCGACCTACTGCCCCGTGGGACGAAGTGTGGGGCCAGAACTTCATGACCCCGGAACGTTTCGTCCGCCTCGTTTACGGCGACCTTACCGGCACCCTGTAGGCGGCGGCATCGCGGCCGCCGCCCGCGGCATCATCCTCCCACGTCGAAGCTGATTCCCTGGGCCAGAGGGAGCGCGGTGGAGTAATTGATGGTGTTCGTCTGGCGCCGCATGTAGGCCTTCCAGCTATCGGATCCGGCTTCCCGACCGCCGCCGGTCTCCTTTTCGCCGCCGAAGGCTCCGCCGATCTCGGCGCCAGAAGTGCCGATGTTGACATTGGCGATGCCGCAGTCGCTGCCGGCGGCAGACAGGAATTTTTCTGCGTTCTGCAGGTTGTCGGTAAAAATAGCCGACGAGAGCCCCTGCTTGACGGAATTCTGCATGGCGATCGCCTCGTCCAGGTTATGGAAGGGGATCAGATACAGGATCGGAGCGAATGTCTCTTCCTGCACAATGGGCCAGTCGTTCATTGCCTTTACGATGGTGGGCTGAACGAAATTTCCGGCGCGATCGATCACATGACCGCCATACAGAATCTTGCCGCCCTGGGACAGCGCTTTCTCCAGGGCCGATTCGAAACGGATAACTGACGACGAATCGATCAGGGGACCCATGAGGGTGCCCGGGTCCATGGGATCGCCGATCCGGACCTGTTCGTAGGCCCGGGCCAATTTGTGCGCGAGGCTGTCGAAGAGGTTTTCGTGGACCAGAACCCGCCGGGTCGTGGTGCAGCGCTGCCCGGCAGTGCCCACGGCACCGAAAACGATGCCCGGAACGGCCAGCTCCAGGTTGGCTTCCTCGTCGACGATGATGGCGTTGTTGCCGCCCAGCTCCAGCAGGCTCCGTCCCATGCGGGCGGCGACGCGGTGACCGACCTTGCGACCCACGGCGCAGGAGCCGGTGAAGGACACCAGATCAACCCGCGTATCGTCGACAAAGCGCTCCGCCAGGTCCACGCCGTCATCGATGAAAAGACTGAAGATCGGCGGGAAATCCTGATCCCTCAGGGCCTCGTTGCAGATCTTCTGCACGGCAATTGCGGTCAACGGCGTTTTCGGGGAGGGCTTCCATACGCAGGTGTCGCCGCAGACGGCCGCAATCAGAGCATTCCAGGACCATACCGCCACCGGAAAGTTGAACGCGCTGATGATGCCGACCAGCCCGAGCGGGTGCCACTGCTCGTACATACGGTGTCCAGGCCGCTCGGAGTGCATCGTGCGTCCGTACAGCATTCGGGACTGGCCCACGGCGAAATCGGCGATGTCGATCATCTCCTGGACTTCTCCGTCACCCTCGGCCTTGATCTTGCCCATTTCCAGGGTCACGAGGCTCCCAAGGTCGTCCTTGTAGCGACGCAGGGCCTCGCTCACGAGTCTCACTGCCTCGCCGCGTCTGGGCGCCGGCGTTGTCCGCCAGGCGTAGAACCCTTCTCGGGCTGCGGCGATCACCTCCTCGTAATCGTCCCGCGTGGCGGTGCGAACCCGTGCGATAGTCTCGCCAGTGGCGGGGTTGACGGACTCAAGGAGCGAGCCGTCCCGGCATTCCAGGGCACGGTCGCCGATCCACGCACCCGGGTTCTCTTCCTCCAGCCCGAGCCGGTCAAGGATGTCTTTCATCTCTTCACTCCTCTGCCGCGCTGGTGACCGGTCTCGCCGGTGGCCACGAGGTGCGCGGATATTTCTTTGCTGCCGCCGTGGGCGTAATAGCGCCCGAAGCGGTTGTCCAATATGTCCTTGAGCCGGAAATCCTCCTGGGCGACGAAGCCCGAATGGTCATCCGGATTCATCAACACGATGTCCAGTACGGCACAGACGCCCGCCGCGGTAGTGACCTGAATCGCCGACCACAGCCGGTTCACGATGACCTGCGGATAAATCTTGTTGACGTAGTTTTCTTCGCGGAATTCGTCATCCTGCATACCCGTCACCGAGACGAATATCACCACCACGTCCTGCAGGGTCCTCGGAACCGCGTTTTCCAGGATCTGCTTGAGCGTCTGCCTGTCCTCGTTCAGCTTGAGACCATTCATCAGCAGGCGCATTTGCCTGCAATGGCCCGGGTAACGCATGGTCTTGTAATTCATGTTGCGAACCCGGCCTTCATGGGTCTCGCCCAGCGACCCGAGGCCACCTGAGGTGTTGAATGCCTCGTACTTGGTGCCGTCGATCTCGATTTCCTCCAGGCCCTCCAGAGGCAGCACATCGGTTGGCCGTCCGTTGACAATAGCCTGGCACACGTTGCCGTACTCGTTGATGAGGCCATCGGTAGACCAGGTCAGCGAGTATTTGAGAACGTTGTTGGGATGCTGGGGAAGCGCGCCGACCCGCATCTTGACCGAACGCACAGAGTCGAAATGGCTCATCAGCTCGTTGGCGGCGATGCTGACGAACCCGGGAGCGAGGCCGCACTGGGGCGCGAATGCCTTTGCGGAACCTTCCGCAAGGCGCCGTACCGCGCGGGTTACCGCCACGTCCTCGGTCAGGTCGAAATAATGTATGCCATGCTCCGCAGCGACGGCGGCGACGCCTTCGTTGAGAAAGTAGGGCAGGCCGGAGACAACGGCATCGACCGGGTGCTCCCCCAGCACGCCGCGAAGTGCGCCGATGTCCGAGGCATCCAGCGCACACGGACTGACGCCCGGCAGGCCATGGGCGTCGCTGACCGATCGGGCGCGCTCGCCGTCCACGTCGGCGAGGAGGATCTCGTAGTCACCGGATTCGCCCAGCAGGCCACAGATGAGGGCCCCGATCTTGCCGGCCCCCAGTACAAGTACTCGATGCATATATTCGCCTTTTGAGATTGCTACCTCGGGCTCAAGCCGGCAAAAGAACAGGCACGGCCACCCCGGGGAGAGGGCGGCATTTTGCCAATTCGCGGGCGCCGCCGCCACAGGACATGCTTTTGCATCGCATCAATGCAGGTTAGCATTGGCGGTCTATGACGCGCAGCCATGAGCAAATCGAGTGGCATCCGGCCAGCTGGCGCAGCCGCAATGCGGTCCAGCAACCCAACTACCCGGACGTCACGGAAGTAGAGCGCGTGCTCGGTACGCTGAGCGCGCTTCCGCCCCTCGTGGTTTCCGGCGAGGTGGAGGAACTCAAGAAACAACTCGCCGAAGCCCAGCAGGGCCGGCGTTTCCTCCTGCAGGGTGGCGACTGTGCCGAGAATTTCGACGAGTGCACCTCCGACCGAATTGCCGCCAAGCTGAAAATCCTCCTGCAGATGAGCGTGATCCTTCTGCACGGTCTGAAAAAGCCGGTCATCCGGGTCGGGCGTATGGCGGGACAGTATGCCAAGCCGCGGTCAGCGGATACTGAAACGCGAGAGGGAACAACACTTCCTAGCTACCGGGGCGACCTGGTCAATCGCACCGGCTTTAATTCCGACGACCGGGTCCCGGACCCTGTGCTCATGCTGCGTGGCTACGAGCGGGCAGCCCTGACGCTCAACTTTGTCCGTGCGCTGGTGGACGGCGGATTCGCCGATTTGCACCACCCGGAGTACTGGGATCTGGCTTTCGTTGGCCATTCGCCCATGGAAAAGGAGTATCGGCGGATCGTCGAGTCTATTGCGGACTCGCTGGATTTTTTCGAGTCGATCGCCGGCGGACCCGTCCATCACACGCGACGCATCGACTTCTACAGCAGTCACGAGGGCCTGCATCTGCTTTACGAGCAGGCCCAGACGCGCTTTATCGAGCGTCAGCGGCGCTGGTATAACCTTTCAACCCATTTTCCCTGGATCGGTATGCGCACCGCAGACGTGGACGGTGCCCATGTGGAATTTTTTCGCGGCGTGACCAATCCCCTGGGGATCAAGGTTGGGCCGGCGATGACGCCGGAGTGGGTCCAGGAACTCATAGACCGGCTCAATCCCCGCAACGAGCCTGGACGCCTGACGCTGATACATCGGTTTGGAGTCAACGATATCGAGCAGCGGCTTCCGTCCCTGATCGAGGCGGTCCGCGCGACCGGGAGCACCGTTCTCTGGAGCTGCGATCCGATGCATGGCAACACGGAGTCGACAGCCAGCGGAATCAAGACCCGGAGATTCGACAGGATCCGCCGGGAGCTGGAGCTTGCCTTCGAAATCCATCGGGACATGGGGAGCTACCTGGGCGGAGTGCACTTCGAGCTGACCGGCGACGACGTGACCGAGTGCACCGGAGGGGCACGTGGCCTGACCGATGCGGACCTGGCCCGGGCCTACCGGTCCCAGGTGGATCCTAGGCTCAACTACGAACAGGCGCTGGAACTGGCCATGATTATCGCCGGGATTCGCGGTCGCCGTCGCCGATCGGACCGTTAGACGGTCGTCCGGTCGGCAGGCTTGCTGACTTCCCGCCACTCGCCCGGCGCCAGTCCCGATACCGTCCAGGGCCCGATCCGGTAACGAATAAGCCGCAGCACCGGGAAGCCCACTGCGGCCGTCATACGCCGAACCTGTCGATTCCGGCCTTCCTTCAGGGTGATGCTGAGCCAGCTGTCGGGCACCGATTTCCGATAACGGACGGGTGGTGTCCGCAGCCAAAGGTCTTCCGGCGGTCCGATGCGGGCGACCCGTGCTGGGCGCGTGAGTCGACCGGCGACGAGGACGCCTTTGCGAAGCCCTTCCAGCGCCGCCTCATCCGGTATGCCTTCTACCTGCGCCCAATAGGATTTCTCCATCCCGAAACGGGGACTGGAGATGCGGGACTGAAGCGCTCCGTCGTCCGTCAGTACTACGAGACCCTCGGTATCGAAGTCGAGCCGGCCGGCCGGATAGACGTCTGGAACCGGCACGTAGTCGGCCAGCGTGGATCGATCCTTTGAGTCGGTGAACTGGCACAAGACCCGGAAAGGTTTGTTCAAAACGATGATCATTGTGTCTTCCGCGGAGGGAACGCGCCGACAACGAATCATA
>JASFOT010000179.1:0-5382 GCA_050116375.1 Gammaproteobacteria bacterium
TCTCCATCATATGGTGAGAAATATCGCGGGCACTCTGGTCCGTGTCGGCAGCGGGCAGGAAGCGCCGGACTGGGTCGCGGCAGTGTTGTCTTGTGGGGACAGGAAGCTCGCCGGAATGACGGCGCCGCCCGGTGGGCTGTATTTTCTTGCGGTCGATTACGGCGGTCAGCTCGACGTGCCTGCCGAGGACCTTTCCGGAATCCCGGGGGGCGCAGCGCGTGACGGCCCGAGTGCGCTATGATGCGGGCACATGGCAACAGCGGCGGGGAACGAAGGGTGGACAGGTCAGGGGCTCGATGAGCTGGTATGACAAAATCATGCCCTCGCGCATCAAGACGCAGCGACGCAAGCGATCAGTGCCAGAGGGTATCTGGAGCAAGTGTCCGGAATGCAGCGCAGTGCTCTATCGCGCCGAGGTCGAGCGCAACGCCCACGTCTGCCCGAAGTGCGATTACCATATGCGCATCGGGGCCCGCGTCCGCCTCGACCTGTTTCTCGATGAAGGCAGCCAGAGCGAAATCGGTGCCGAACTGGCACCGGAAGATCCACTGCGGTTCAAAGATGGCCGCCGTTACCGGGATCGCCTGCAGGAGGCGCAAAAATCCACGGGAGAAAAGGACGCTCTGGTGGCGGTCACGGGCCGGCTTTTCGACATGCCGCTGGTCGCCTGCGCCTTCGAGTTTTCTTTCATGGGCGGATCCATGGGTTCCGTGGTGGGAGAACGCTTTGTGCGGGCCGCGGACGAAGCGCTCGCGCGGCGCATTCCCATGGTGTGTTTTTCCGCCAGTGGTGGCGCCCGCATGCAGGAAGCCCTGTTTTCCCTGATGCAGATGTCCAAGACCAGTGCGGCCCTGGCGAGACTTGCGGATGCGGGGGTTCCCTACATCTCGGTGCTGACTGATCCGACGACCGGCGGCGTGTCGGCCAGTCTTGCCATGCTCGGCGATCTCAATATCGCCGAACCGAAGGCGCTGATCGGCTTCGCAGGCCCCCGGGTCATCCAGCAGACGGTCGGAGAAACCCTGCCGGAGGGTTTCCAGCGCAGCGAGTTTCTGCTGGAGCACGGCGCCCTGGACATGATTATGGACCGTCGCGAAATGCGGGAGCGTATCGGCTCCATTCTGGCCATGCTCACCCGACAGCCAAGTCCCGTTCCCGCCTGAGCACCCCGTGAGATTCCAGGACCTGGACAGCTGGCTTCGCTGGCAGGAATCCCTGCACCCGAGAGAGATCGAGCTCGGCCTGGAGCGGCTGCGCCCCGTCCACGCCAGGCTAAGCAGCATGCCGCCGGACTGCCGCGTGATAACGGTGGCGGGAACGAACGGCAAGGGAAGCTGCGTGGCCGTGGCGGAAGCCGTCGCTCTCGCGTCGGGACTGAGGGTCGGTGCGTACACCTCGCCCCATCTTTTCCGCTATAACGAACGCGTTCGGCTCGACGGGCAGCCGGTGGACGACCTCCGGCTGATGCAGGCCTTCGAATCCGTCGATAAGGCCCGTCGCGGCGTGCCCCTCACCTATTTCGAATTCGGAACACTGGCTGCCCTGCAGATCTTCTTCGAGGACCGGCTGGATCTCGTGATCCTCGAGGTCGGGCTGGGCGGACGGCTTGACGCCGTCAATATTGTCGATGCCGACGTTGCGGTCATCACCAGCGTGGGACTCGATCACCAGGCCTGGCTGGGCATGGACAGGGAATCCATCGGAGCAGAGAAGGCCGGAATCGTCCGGTCAGGGCGGCCGCTGGTGCTGGGTGACCCGGACCCGCCCGGCTCCGTGCTGCGCATCGCCGAGGAGCGCGGTGCATTGCTGGACGCGCTGGGTCAGTCATGGTTTCCGGACCTGGGGGAAGAGGAGTGGTGGCTCAGGGCCGGTGAGTCCCGGTTTGGACCGCTGCCCTACGGCTCTTTACGGGGCGCGCTGGTGCGGAATGCGGGCTGCGCGCTCCGGGCGCTGGACTGGCTGGACATGTGTCCCGATCACGACACCGTCGGGCGGGGGATCGGGAAGCTGGTACTCCCCGGTCGGCTGCAACGGTTCCCCGGCTCCGTGGAATGGGTCGTGGACCTGGCGCACAATACCCAGGGTGCCCAGCTTCTCGCCGAGACGCTCGAGTCGGAGGAGTGTCAGGGAAAGACGCGGGCGGTATTCGGCATGCTGGCGGACAAGGATATCGGGGGAGTGGCGGCCGTAATGGCGCCGGTGGTGGACGAATGGCTGATTACCGGCATCGGTGGTTCGCGGGGCGCGTCGGCGGACGAGGTGGCCGCCCAGGTTGCGGGGGCCGGCGCCGCACGCATCGAGATCTGCCGCGACGTCCAGGACGCCTGCGCACGGGCCGCGCAGCGGAGCTCGAAAGGAGACAGGGTCGTCGTGTTCGGTTCTTTCTTCGTGGTGGGCCCGGCACTGGAAGCCTTTGAGTTATACTCGCCGCCGATCTCCGCGCAGGAAAACCGCGTACCTTCTCAATGAGGCAGATGGACCAGCACCTTAAGGAACGCCTTGTGGGCGCCGCCGTTCTGGTCGTTATCGGCGTGCTGGTCATTCCCGTGCTTCTCGACGGCCCGCCGCCTGACGAGCCGGTGCGCGTCGGGCTGGAGTTGCCGGCTGCGGGCAACGACCGGAAGTCTCACACCATACGCCTGGATGTGCCGGCCGAACGTCCGGCGACGCCAGCTTCCGGCAGCATCGTTCGGCCGGATCAGCCGGCGGCTGGGAAAAACGAGGGGGCCCCGAAGCCTGCCGTTTCTGCAAGCGGTCCCGAGTCGGAGGAACCCGCGGCGCCCGCGGCGAAAACCGAAGAGCCGAAACCGAAGCCGGCCGGCACTGAACCGGAGCGGGCCGAGCCGCCCGAGCAGAAAGCCGAAGACGAATCCCCGGCAGTTCAGCGGCCGACAGCCGAGCCTCAACAGCCCAGCGATCCGCCCTCGGCGGGAGGATGGGTGGTGCAGGTCGGCAGTTTTTCCAGCGAGGAGAACGCGGTTCGCCTTTCCGGCGAAATTGGCCGCCAGGGTTATCCGGTCTTTGTTTCAAAGGTGACTGCCGGCGACAAGACCATGCATCGGGTGCGGGTCGGACCCGTCGCGGACAAGGACGAGGCCCAGGCCCTGGCCCAGCGTCTGAAGACCAGCGGTCATGCCGGTCGGGTCATGGCCAACGGCGATTGATGTGGGACGTGCCAACCGGTCATCTGCTAGAATTCCCGCCCTTCATGGCGATGTCTCATGTTGACCATCGACTTAATACTTTTGGCCGCCCTGCTGATTTCTGTCGTGGTCGGACTCTTCCGCGGTTTTTTCAAGGAAGCCCTGTCGCTCGTAACCTGGGTATTGGCTCTCTGGATCGCGCTGCGTTATTCGAGCATCCTGGAACCCCTGCTGGCTTCCATTTCCTCCAATGCGCTGAAAATCTGGTCGGCGCGACTGATCATGTTCGTCCTTGTTCTCATCGCCGGTGGCCTGCTGAACGCCCTGATCGGGATTCTGGTTCAGAAGACCGGTCTGACCGGAACAGACCGGGTGCTGGGGATGGTATTCGGCGCCGCGCGGGGCGTGCTGATACTCGGAATCGCCGTGATGTTGTTCCGCCTTCTGGATCTCGATCAGGAGACCTGGTGGACAGAGTCCCGGGTCGTGCCGATGGCGGCCCCGGTGGCGGACGTGCTCCAGACCTATTTCCACGCGGGCCTGGAACGCCTGGAGGAGATGGTTCCCCCCGGCGGTGGCGTAGCTGAAACTAATGACCTGACCGAAGCGGGCTGACGCGGGAGAATCGGCCATGTGCGGAATTGTAGGTATCGTCGGAAGAGAGCCGGTCAACCAGGCCCTGTACGATGCGCTGACGGTGCTCCAGCATCGCGGACAGGATGCTGCCGGCATCGTGACGGCTGACGAGCGGATTCACATCCGCAAGAAGAACGGCCTGGTGCGGGATGTCTTTCAGCAGCGTCACATGGTCAAGCTGACCGGAAAAATGGGCATCGGCCACGTGCGTTATCCAACGGCCGGCTGCTCCAGCCGGGACGAGGCGCAGCCTTTCTACGTCAATTCCCCATACGGAATCTGCCTCGGCCACAACGGCAATCTGACGAATGCCGAGGAACTGGCGGGGACTGTGGTTCGCGGAGACCGCCGCCACCTGAACACCAGCTCGGATACCGAGGTGTTGCTGAACGTATTCGCTCACGAACTCGCCCAGCGGGGGAACGACGAGCCCACCGCGTCGGCAATTTTCGATGCCGTGTCGGCGCTGCACGGACGGGTGCGCGGAGGCTATGCGGTGGTGGCCATGATCCTCCACGGCGGAATCGTGGGCATCCGGGATCCCGACGGCATCAGGCCCCTGGTCATCGGCCGACGCGATGCGCCGGGAGGCGAGGAATACATCATCGCCTCCGAGAGCGTGGCGCTCGACGCCCTCGGCTTCGATCTCATACGGGACGTGGAGCCGGGTGAGGCGGTGTTTATCGACGTTCAGGGCCGGCTGCATACCCGGCAGTGCGTGGACCAGGTCCGGCACAGCCCGTGTATCTTCGAGTATGTCTACTTCGCCCGGCCGGATTCCATCATCGACAATATTTCGGTTTACAAGGCTCGCCTGCGGATGGGCGAAGCCCTGGCCGATCGTATTTTGTCGCTGCGCCCGGATCACGACATCGACGTGGTGATACCGATTCCGGACACCAGCCGAACCAGCGCACTCCAGCTTGCCAATCGACTGGGCGTCAAATACCGGGAAGGGTTCATCAAGAACCGCTATATCGGCCGCACCTTCATCATGCCCGGGCAGACCCTGCGGGAGAAATCCGTCCGCCGCAAGCTCAACGCCATCGATCTTGAATTCCGTAAGAAAAACGTGCTGCTGGTGGACGATTCCATCGTGCGCGGGACGACCTCGAGACAGATTATCGAGATGGCTCGGGAAGCGGGCGCCCACAAGGTCTATTTCGCATCGGCTGCGCCGCCCGTGCGCTATCCGAATGTCTACGGCATCGATATGCCGGCGGCGTCGGAACTGGTGGCCCACAACCGGAGTGAGGAGGAAGTCGCCCGGATCATAGGAGCCGACTGGCTGATCTATCAGACGCTGCCCGATCTCATCCGCTCCGTACGACACCAGAACGCCCAGATCGAGGAGTTCGACACCTCGTGCTTCTCGGGGGAATATGTGACCGGCGACGTCACCGAGGAATACCTGAACCGCGTCGAGTCACTGCGCCTGGATTCGGTCAAGGCGGCCCGTGAACAGAAGCGCCTCGAGCCCGCCCTGAAGGCGAGCGTGATCTGACCCGCGGGCCTGTGGATCGGCATGATCTGCTGACAATCCTCGAGGCCGGCCTCGAGGCGGCAGACGGTCGGAGATGCGTTCGCGAGTTCCTGCTCGACC
>JASFOT010000180.1:0-5381 GCA_050116375.1 Gammaproteobacteria bacterium
TGAGAAGCGCCAGGTTCAACAGCCGGCTCCCGATTCCCGCACCCCCGGCAGTATAGCCGGTGTCACCGGCCCTCAGATGGACAGGGATCCTTCCCGGAAATCACTACGATCAAGGATGACGTTGACCAGTACCGGATGCCCACCCGCCGCGATATCCCGGGCCTGCCCGAGAACATCATCGATCTCCTCGTCCGAGTGAATCACCAGGCCCCCGGCTCCGAATCCGGCTGCCACCCGGTGGTAGTCAGTGCGGGCCAGCATGACGCCGGTGTCGTCATCGAGGAGTTTGACCTGTTCCCTGGCGATCTGGCTCCAGCAGGCGTCGTTGCCCACGATGGCGATCACCGGAATTCGATGCCGGACGAATGTGTCGAAATCGGCCAGGCTGTAGCCCACCGACCCGTCGCCGAAAATGCCCCAGATTTGCGCCCCGGGAAAGCTTGCCGCGGCACCGAGAATGAACCCGGCCCCGACACCGAGAGTGCCGAATGCTCCGGGGTCCAGCCATCGCAGCGGGCCACGAGGTCGCACAATGTAGGAGGCGGTGCCCACGAAATCCCCGCCGTCGGCGATCACGATGGAGTTCTCTCCCAGAAGCCGGTCCACGCCCCGGCAAAGCGCCAGCGGATTGACATGCTCGCCAGACTCGCTCGCCTGGACTTCAATCTCGCTTTCCCGTTCCCGGTCCCGGGAGCCCAGCGTCTCCCGCCAGTCGGACCAGGCGCCGCCTGTCGCCGGCGCGGCCCGCGCCAGATCCACCAGGAACACGCCGGGATCCGCCTGGATCCCGTAATCCGGCTTGCGATTCAGTTTCAGGTCGTGGCGGCTGCGGTTCGCCGACACCAGCGTCGCCGCGCGGCGGATCTGGCGCCCGTAATCCAGGCGAAAGTCGCACGGGACACCGGCGAGAATCACCAGGTCCGCCGCCTTGATGGCTTCCCGGCGACGGTGGCGGAAATGCAGGGGATGTCTCGATCCGAGCAGGCCCCGGGCCATTCCGGACAGGTAAACGGGAACACCCAGGCGATCGACGGCCTCCGCCACCGCCGCCACTCTGTCCGGCTCGCACACCGCCTGGCTGCCGACGACCATCAATGGCCGTTTGGCAGCCTTGAGTTTCTGGGCGATCGCGAGCACACGGGCGGACTCCGGCGTCGGGATCGGTTCTACCATTGCGGGCCCCGCATGCTGACGATCGGCATCCCTGAACATGCGGCTCACGTGCCGGCGCAGGTACATCCGCTGCATCCAGCCGGAAAGTCCGCCGCCCCCGTGACCCAGACCGTACCATTCCCGGACGACGGCCTCCGGATAAAGGAGATCCACCGGGCACTCGACGAAAACCGGACCTGGAACTCCGGACTTCGCAGCGGCAAACGCCCGCTCCAGAGACGGCACGAGTTCCCGCACTTTGCCCGGCTGAAAAACGTCCTTGACGTGGGGCGCCATCAGCGGCACCTGGTCGATATCCTGCAGCGCACCTCGCCCCTTGAGTACCGTCGCCGTGGCACCTCCCAGCACGACGACCGGTGACTGAGCGAGCTGGGCATTCTTCAGAGCCGTGATGGTATTGGTCAGGCCGGGGCCGGCCGTCACGGCGGCCACGCCCGGAATACCGGTCAGACGGGCCATGGCGTCCGCAGCAAATACGGCCGTGGCTTCGTGGCGGGTATCCATGACGTCGATGCCGGCGGCCCGGGCGCCGGTGAGGATCGGCGATATATGGCCACCGCAGAGAGTAAAAAGCGTCTTGACTCCCTGAGCCTTGAGTACCTCTGCTACCCGGTCACCACCATGCATCTGTTTCTCCTTATGTGCCCTCACGCACCGTCCGGCCAGGTGAGCCTGAATTTCTCGCCCGTCACTACCGACGCGTCGACCACCGGTATATCTTTCGGGATATTGAGCCGCGCCTCTGCGTGAGCCATCACGTCCCGCTCCAGGTCCACACCGGGCATACGGCGGATCATTTCGAGCCCGTCATGCGTCAGCCGGAAAACACCCACGCTGGTAACGTAATAGACCTGTTTCCCGTCCGCCAGCCCCCGGGCGCCGTTGAACGTCACTTCGTCCACTTCGCCCACGAATTTTGGCCTGCCCGGTTTTTGCAGCTTGAGACGCCCGTCTTCGACTTCCCAGTCTGCTCCCGCCATCCAGGTGCCGATGAATATCACCGTGCGGGCCGACTGGATAATGGAAGGGAAGCCTCCCGGACCCACGTAATCCTTGATCCCCGGACCCCGCCGGGACACGTTCACATTGCCGTGGGAATCGATCTGAAGAAATCCCAGGACGGCGGTATCCAGGTGCTCTTTGTAAAACCGGAACATCCACGCCGACGTTTCAAAGCGGTCCGGATTCACCGCGGCGCCAAAGTACACGCCTGGAGCGGGCATCCCGCCGTAGACGCCGGTTTCAGTGGTGAAAACCAGATCGTGGTGGAGATCGCTGTCATAGACCTCGCGACAGACCTCCTCGGGAAAACCCACGCCGATGTTGATATGTGCGCCCCGCGGGACCACTTCGGAGAACAGCCTGGCGCCAAGCCGGCCCAGGGCCGCCTCCACCGGCCCCCGGACCGGCGTCAGACGCAGCACACGATTGATGAAGCGGAGGCGCTCGATCGCTCTCCGATCGTCGCCGTCACCACCCGGGCAGAACATCTTCCACGGTTTTGACTGCGGCGCCATGATGGTCTGCTCGTTGTACGGATTCACGACCACCGCGTCGAGCATTTCTGCCGGCACTCTCGGCAAGGACGGATCTTCCTCGATCATGCCGCCCACCACGGCCATGGCAAGCCCGCCGTTGGCGCGCGCCGCGCTCACCGATTCGTGACTTTCGGTGATAGTGGCCACGTCGGTCAGATAAACGTTGCCCTGTGGATCTGCGTAAGCGCCGCAGAAGAGCGCCACGTCGATGGCAGGCAACTCATAGACGAGTTCATCTGCGTCGGCATGGACCAGATTGGCGCCGTTTCGGTCAAAGACGGCGGACCCGGATCCGCACCTCGGGTCGAGAAACGTGTCCAGGCCTGTCCTGCTCCTGACGCAGTTGATCCCCCGCGCCTGACCCTCTATCAGTTCGGTCATCTCGCCCTGGGGCAATACGTGGAGATCGAGACACCCTTTCTCTGCCAGCGCCAGCATGGACTTCGTCGTCTCCACGTGACCGCTGATAAAACGGGTCACCAGCCCCTCGCGACCTACCTCCTCGACGGTACCCGGCGCTCTGCCCCTACCGCCCTGGCCGCCCACCGAGATCCAGGTGAGACCCTTTGGTCGTCCTTCGGCCTCGTAGCGTTCACGAATGGCCCAGTAGAATGCCGAGCAGCGGGAATTCCCCGCCATCCCGGAGCTGATCACCGTCGCGCCATCCGGGATCAGGGAAGCCGCCTCCCTGCCGGTCATGAACTTGTCCGAGATTCTCTCGGCAGGAAGGTAATCCAGATCCCGCCGATCCCACCTCGCCCGCCAGGCCAGCACGTGCCCGAGCAGCAAGGCTTTATCGACAAGATTCACGGCGACTCCCTCGAGGCGATCCGCCAGGATCATGAACCGGCAGCCATGGC
This sequence comes from Gammaproteobacteria bacterium, assembly GCA_050116375.1. Taxonomy (GTDB): domain Bacteria; phylum Pseudomonadota; class Gammaproteobacteria; order Steroidobacterales; family XN24; genus JAHEFR01. Next base: position 3,572 of record JASFOT010000180.1, read on the forward strand.
CCGGCCACGGCATCTGAGGGCCGCGATGCCGCGACGCGCCGGGTGAAATCCGCTGCGGCACGCACGGGGAGATGTCTGCCGGTGATCCGATCGATGCCCGGCGCCGAATTATTCAGGCAGAAGGGCGCGGAAGTGGACGGGAAGCGATAGCAAACCGGCAACCCCGAGCGCCCCGTCACGAAAATGTCGACGCCGCCGAACATTGTGGCGGCGGCTGCCGATGGCGTTGGAAAGAGCCCCTTCATCGATATGACCGGATCCGGGAGAGATTTGCCTTTGGTTATGTCACCATTATGCCTTACGGTTGACGGCAGTCATCAGAGTCGACTTCGCTATGACCCAGCCCGATAAATTCACCGCGCACATGCTGGTTGCCAGCGCGGCCGGCTTCGCGAGCGCGGCGGCCAGCCGCCTGCTGGAGAATCATCCGGAAGTCGAGGAGCACTTCGCGCCCGGGGGCTGGAACGCCTGGAAGAATCACTATATTCAGCGGATTCACGAGCTGGCCGCAGCGGTGTCCGCGGGAGTGCCGGAGGTGTTTGCCGGAAGAACGGCATGGGTACTTCAGACCTTCGCCAGCCGGGAGGTCCCGGAGGACGACCTCAGGATCAGCCTCGAATGTCTACGGGAAGTGCTGGATAGCGAATTGCCGGACCCGGCGCGAGCCGCCGTTGGACCTCCTCTGGCGCTGGCGGTCAGCGTTCTCGAAGACGGACCCGGTGACGAGGGACCCGCTATCGACGGCAAAACCCGCAGCGGACGGATTGCCCTCGAGTATCTCGTCTCCGCACTGGAAGGCGACAGCCGGAGCGCGATCGAGAGGGTCCTGAAGGCGATTGACGACGGCATGGCTCTTACCGAGGTCTATACCGGTATCCTGCTGCCCGTGCAGAAAGAACTGGGTCGCATGTGGCAGGCGGGCGAACTCAGCATCGCCCAGGAACATCTGGTCACGTCCACCACCCAGCGACTGACGGCGGTACTCTCGTTCCGGGGACAGGCGCCGGAACCCCGCGGTCTCAAGGCCCTGGTGGCCGGCGTCTCCGGGGACGTCCACGACACTGCCCTGAGAGCTTTCTCCAATCTCCTGGAAGCCGAGGGATGGCAGGTGATCTGCCTCGGCTGCGACGTACCGGACACGGAAATCGCGGCGGCTGCGGATTACTTTGGCGTGGACCTCATGATGCTGTCCGCCACGCTGCCCCAGCATCTTCAGGCGGTGGATAAAACCATTGCAGCCGTGAAGGCGCTGGAGGGCCGCCGGATTCCCGTCATGGTCGGCGGTCTGGCATACCTGGGAACCGGTGACCTGTGGCAACGGCAGGGTGCGGACGGTCATGCCGGATCATTCGAGGAGGCGCTTGAGCTGGCGGTCCGGTTAGCCGAACCGTCCGACGCCTGAACGGGCTTTGGCTGCCCGCCAGGACTTGAGGAACGAACCCGAGCAGCGATGAACAGCCAGGCGGGCATACCGGCAGACGCGCTTGCGCGACTCACCGCACTGCTCCCGGCCGTGCTGTTCCCGTGCACCTACCTGATTGCCGCTGCCTCCGGACACGTGGACTGGTGCGTACCGCCGCTGCAGGGCTGCACGGACATCACGCACACGGGCCTGAAGTTTCCCGAGTCCCACCTGTTCCGCGTCGCCATGCCGTTTGTTTGCGGTCTCTTCGCGTTCCTCTGGCTCGCAGCCTATCAGTGGATTCAGGGCATCGGCGGCGCCACCGGTTCCAGGGAACGACGCTTCCGTAACCTTGGCGTGATCGCCGCCGTCGCGCTTCTGATAGGGGAAATGGTCCTGCAGGGAAAG
>JASFOT010000181.1:0-5365 GCA_050116375.1 Gammaproteobacteria bacterium
TTCGAGCCATTCACGCCGCAGATGAAACACGCGGTCAGGCCAGAGATCGAGATGATGGCTGACGCCGGGGCAGTCGGCGCAGGGCAGGGTACCCCGGAAAGTGGCCGGCAAACGCAGTCTCACCGCCGGCGTCGGCACCCGGCGCATGAGAATCGAGACGGTCTTGCCGTGATCGCCGGTGATGACCGGATGAACCGTGTCAGAGGTGAACCAGAGCTGCCCGCCGACCGTGATCGTCGCCCGGACTGCGTAGCGACCCCGCGGGTCGATTGTCTCCGGGTCGTAATCGATGCTGAACTCGAACGGGGGAGACGTTTGCCCGTCGATCTGCGCTCGCCCGACAACGACCGCCGGCGCATCGGCCAGGGAAATATCCTCCAGGACCGCCTCGAACCGGGCGTCGGGGGGCAGCAGCATCCGTTCTCTGTAAAAGGCGCTTCCGGTGACAGACGCAGTCTCCGCGTTCGCGGCGGTGGTGCTGGAGAAGGCACAGCCTGAGAGCGGCCCGAATATCAGCAGCACCGAGCTCAAGGCAATTGCGACTCGCCGGAGGATTTTCACGTGACATGTCCTTTGCTGGTATGGACGGGCATCGAAGTGACCAGTGATCAGCAGCGATCGGCGGAAGGGTAACGTTGACGCGCAGGGATGAACAAGCGCCCGAATGACCGGGCACAAGGAGATGCAGACAGCCGGGCCTACGTCCAGCCGAGTTCCGCGGCCCGCGCTCGCGCGACCGCTGGCACATCGGCAGCGACGAACTGTCGATACAGGATCTGTACGCCGAGCATGTGATTGATCACGGCGTCGAGCTGGGTCTGCGTCGCCGGCGTCGTGTCGGGAGCTTCATGGAGCCCGAAGACCGCAGCGACCCCGTCGCGATCCAGCAACCCCGCGTCCTCGATGGCCTGGTCGCTCAGGTAATCGTCCGCCAGTTCACGCATGGCCGCCCACTTGACCGGATCCGTATGTGCCGGTGGAGCCATGAAGGCAAATTTTTCGCGCTTGTAAAGGGACTCGGGCAGCAGTCCTTTCATGGCCTCTCTGAGCACATACTTCTCTGTGCGGCCCTTGATACGCATGGTCGGAGGTACCGCTACGGCGAATTCCGCCAGCTTGTGATCGAGGAAGGCGGGTCGAGCCTCCATCGAGTTCGCCATATCGACCCGGTCTCCACCCCAGGTGAGGATCTGTCCCTCCAGCATCGTCTTGATCCACACATACTGGGCCTTGTCCAGCGGGTGTCGTCCCTCAATGGCTTCGCCGTCCAGCGCCTCCGCAATAGCCCGGCCCGGTGAGTAATTTTCCAGGGCCCGCCGGTGCCGGGCATGGATAATTTGCGGAACCCGCTCGGCCGCGGCTAGCCATGGCTGCAGGCAGGACGGCGTAAAGCCAATGAGCCGATCAAGCGCCGGATCCACCACTTCGTCTTCGGCCAGCATGGCGCCGCGGAATTGCTCGTTGCTTGCGGCAAGCAGGTTCTCCCATTCACGGCGGTCTTCCGCGGGAAGATGATCCAGTCCGTGCAGGAACATGTCTCTCCGGAAGGCCGGGTAGCCGCCGAAAAGCTCGTCCGAGCCCTCGCCGGTGAGCACCACCTTGTAGTCCACCTCCCGCACCCGTCGGCTCATCAGGTATTTCGCGACGGCGAGGGTGTTGTAAATCGTCCTCTCGGTGTGCCAAAGGGTGGTTTCGAAATAGTCGTAGAGATGGGACGAGTCGATGCGCAGTACTTCCTGTTGGGCACCAGTGGCGGTCGCCATTTCCGTCGCGATGGGCGTTTCGTCGTAGCTTTCGGAGTCGAATCCGATGGTGAATGCGCGAACCGGCCCCTGCCGGGCGGCGGCCGCCAGGCCCATGATGGAACAGGAATCGATGCCGCCGGACAGATAACAGCCCACCGGTACGTCCGCTTCCAGCCGGATCTGGACGGCGTCCACGAGTTGCTCCCGAACACCATTGATAAAATCCTTCTCCTCGAATTTGTCCGGTCGATCTGCCTCGAGGGGGAAGTTCACGTCCCAGTAACGCCGCTGGCGCATCGTCAGACGCCCGTCGCGGCGGCGGACTTCCAGATAGTGTCCTGGCTGAACCTGATGAATGCCGGCAAATGCCGTGTGACCGGGCACCGTGGTCTGCATCAGCTGGTGAAAGAGGCCGGCGCTGTCGAACTCCCGGGGGACGTCCGGATGAGCGAAAAGGACCTTGAGTTCGGAACCGAAAACGAGGCCGTTGGCGGTCTCGGTCCAGTAGAGTGGCTTGATTCCGAAGCGGTCCCTCACAAGGTAGAGGACGTCTTCCTGCCGATCGTAAAGGGCAAAGGCAAACTCGCCGCGAAGCTCGGGCAGCGTGGCCTCGAGACCGGCCCGGGGATAGAGGTGCATGACGAGTTCGGAATCGCTCTTTGTCTGGAACCTGGCGCCCCTCGCTGTCAGGTCCGCTCTGATTCGCTGGTAGTCGTACAGCTCTCCGTTCTTCGTCAGCATCAGGCGGTCATCGGACGACACGAAAGGCTGGCGCCCCCGCTGCTCGTCGAGATCAACGATGGACAGCCGGGCGTGGCTGAAGCCCACACCCCCCATGAGCCGGGCGCCGTAACCATCCGGACCGCGATGATGCTGAATGGCCGCCATGGCGAGCAGGTCCTGTCGTCGAACCGGCCGGTCGCGGTCGTGATGCATGACTCCGGCGATACCACACATAGTAATTGCCTCAGGCGAAGGTGCGCAGAATTGTGGAAAGCAACGCCATCCGGATGAATACCGCGCCCCGCGCCTGGGCGAAGTACCAGTTGTGGGACGAATGGTCCAGATCCTTCGACAGCTCCTTGCCCCTGGCCAGCGGGTGGAGAATGATCGCGTTCGGCTTGAGGGGCGAGTTCCTGTCCAGCCGGAATTTCTGCCCCAACTCCTCGTAATCGTCACCCACCCAGAGGATCGAGTTCATGTAGACCACGTCCATGTTTGGAAGCTCTTCTTCCATGTTCTGGGCGATTCTTATTGCGAGCCCCCTCTCTGACAGCTCCTCCAGCTGCCCTTCCGAAAACGGTTCGCTTTCGTCGGTAATGACAACCAGCTCGCTGATTGCCGGGGCGAAATTCGCCAGCAGGATCATCAGGCTGCGGATCGTGCGCATACGGCCCGGTACGCCGATGATGGCAATGCGGACGGTGTCTCCCTCGGGGTAATTCGAGCGCGCAATGACCGGCTTCCACTTCAGGATGGCGTAGATATCGGCCAGAGCCTGGGTCGGATGCTCGTCCAGCCCGTTGCCGCCATTGATGATCGGGATGCGTGACGACTCCAGCATCTCGTACACGGAGTTCTCCTTGCTGTCCCTGAGAACGATGAGGTCTCCGTAGTTGCTGAGCATTTCGCCGATGTCGTGGAGGCTTTCCCCTTTGGCGATTCCGGTGGAGGCCGGATCCGTGATGGACATGATGTCGCCTCCAAGGCGGTGCCAGGCGCTCTCGAAGGAAAGCCGGGTTCGAGTGCTGGGCTCGTAGAACGCGGTAATCAGGATTTTCCCTGTCAGGGGACGGGTGGAAAGCTGCGGCTGGGTCTCGAAGCGTGCCGCCAGCCGGGTCAGCTGCAGGAGTTGCTCCCGGCTGAATTGTCGAGCGGAGATGATAGGGCGCTGGACCAGGTCGAGTAACGGCGTCAGGTCCTCCGCGATTTCCTTCATCAGAGCGCGGGGGCGCTCGAAACCGTGCATATCGAGCGGCTCCCTGTCCAGCGCCTTCTGCAGTCTCGGATTTACCTTGTTCACCAGAGTCGCCCCTTCTTCCAGTCCAGGATGAGCAGGACCAGTAACAGGATGGGCGCCGCGATGGTCAGTACGAGCGCGGTCGAAATCAGTGCGCTCAGGATAGTGGATGAGATGGTCATGAGTTCGGGCCTGCCTCCAGGGGATGTGCCTCCTGCAACTGCGACCAGGCAAATTCGTCCGGCCAGATTCGGGTCGCCACCAGTACACAGAGCATAGACACCGCGGCACCCACGAGAGCGGCCACGTAAAAACCGACGGCAAAGTAACTATAGAGCCCGGCTGCGCTGCCGATCACCATGCCGCTGATGGCGCCCGCCGGGCTGGCCCGGCGCCAGAAAAGCCCGGCCGCAATAGGCCAGATGGTGCTGGCGACGAAAGCGCCGGTGAAATACAGAAGTTCGGCCAGGGTGGTAATCCGCGGAGCGCAAAGGAGCCACGTGAGCACGCCGAGACCGACGATGACCCGGGCCGTGACGCGGCGGAGTTGGGCGGCGGAGGCCCCGGGCCGCATGTGTCGTCGATAGATGTCTTCCGTTACCAGGATGCTGGTGGCGGCCAGCAGAGAGTCCAGGCTGGAGCTCAGGGCCGAGAAGACCATGATCAAAACCAGGACGGCGCCGGTCGTTCCCAGTATCTCGGCAGCCACCATGGGGCCCACCATGTCGGCGGCGGGCACATTGAGGTCGAGAGCCGGCGTGGCGAGGGCGATGAATCCGGCGACGATGGGGATCGGGGCCCACAGCACGCCCGCCAGCGTGTAGGCCTTGAATCCGACGCCTTCCCGGAAAGAGAAGGCCCGGCTCCACCAGACGTTCGAGTGAAAGATTTCTCCGACGCCGAAAAGCAGATTGTTGAAAAGAAACATGATGGACGCCGGCATCAGAAGATTCAGCAGCTCCGGGCGCTTCTCCTTCAGCGCATCGTGGATAGGTTCGAATCCGACCTTGTCTATGGCCAGAACGGCGATAACGACCACGCCCGTCAGAATCAACAGCGCCTGGATGAAATCGGTGCCGATCACCGCCCGGAAGCCGCCGAGAAGCGTGTAGCCGACGCAGATGACGACAATGACCGTCATTCCGTAGTGGTACGGGATAGCGGTAAGGGCGTGAATCAGGATCCCGCCAGCCATGCCCATGCTGACGAGCCAGCCAAGGCTGTAGAAAAGGGAAATTGCGAGGAATACGCGCCAGGCTACCTTGCCGTATCGAAGCCGGATGAAGTCGCCGCTGGTATAGCCGCTCGGCATCAGGCTTCTGATCCTCGCGGCGAGCGGAGCGAACATCAGCAGCCCGACGGCTCCCAGCGAGTAGCCGAACATGCCCCAGATGCCCATCTGCAGCGCGATTTGCGGTGCCGCCATCGTGGTATTGCTGGTCACCCAGGTGGCCATGGCGGTGGCTGTCCCGAGGGCGAGACCCACGTGCCGCCCGGCCAGGACGTAATCATCCAGCTGCTCGCTGCGTCGCCCCCAATACCATCCCAGAGTCACCCATAAGGCACTGAAGCCGGCCAGGATGATCCAGCCGGTGCCAGGTTGGAGAATGGCTGTGTTGACGGTGTTCATGAATATCGGATCGATGGCCGGGAGCGACGC
>JASFOT010000182.1:0-5362 GCA_050116375.1 Gammaproteobacteria bacterium
TCGATATAGTCCAGCAGCCGCTGGTAGTGGGTCACCAGCACCATGGCCCGGTCGGGGCTCCTCAGACTGTTCACGCCTCCGGCTACGATCCTGAGGGCATCGATGTCCAGTCCTGAATCGGTCTCGTCCAGGATCGCCAGACGCGGTTCCAGAACGGCCATCTGAAGGATCTCGTTACGTTTCTTTTCTCCGCCGGAAAAGCCTTCGTTGACGCCGCGCTCCAGGAAGCTCTCCGCCATGTGCATCATCTTCATCTTGTCCTTGACCAGAGTCAGGAACTCGAACGCGTCCAGTTCCGTTTCGCCGCGATGGGTGCGGACCGCATTTAGAGCCGCTTTCAGAAGATAGGCATTGTTGACGCCGGGAATTTCCACGGGGTACTGGAAAGCGAGGAAGACGCCCTCCCGCGCCCGATCTTCGGGGGCCATGTCCAGAAGATCGTGTCCGTCGTAAGTCACGCGCCCTTCGGTCACTTCGTAACCATCCCGACCGGCCATGACATTGGCAAGTGTGCTCTTGCCGGATCCATTGGGGCCCATGATGGCGTGGACCTCGCCGGCGCCCACCTCCAGGTCGAGGCCGTTGAGGATGAATTTGCCGCCCACGCGGACGTGCAGATTTTCGATGTTCAGCATGTGTTTTATCCTTCGTTTGTCGCCCCGGGCTCAGCCCACGGCGCCTTCCAGGCTGACGCTGAGGAGGTTCTGAGCCTCGACGGCGAACTCCATTGGCAATTCCCGGAAGACTTCCTTGCAGAAGCCGTTCACGATCATGTTGACGGCGTCTTCCTCGGAGATGCCGCGCTGCAGGCAATAGAAAAGCTGGTCCTCGCTGATCTTCGAGGTCGTCGCCTCGTGTTCCACCTGCGCGGTGGGTTCCTTCACTTCCACGTAAGGGAACGTGTGGGCCCCGCATTTGTCCCCCATAAGAAGGGAGTCGCACTGGGTGTGATTGCGGGCAGATTCGGCGCCCGGCAGCACCTTGACCAGCCCGCGATAGGAGTTTTCCGCCCGTCCGGCCGAAATGCCCTTGGAAACGATGGTGCTTCGGGTATTACGGCCGATGTGGATCATCTTGGTACCGGTGTCGGCCTGCTGGTAATTATTCGCTACGGCCACCGAGTAGAATTCCCCTACCGAGTTGTCGCCACGGAGAATGCAGCTCGGGTACTTCCAGGTGATCGCGGATCCCGTTTCCACCTGGGTCCAGCAGATCTTCGAATTGTTGCCCCGGCAATCGCCGCGTTTGGTCACGAAGTTGTAGATGCCCCCGACACCGTTCTCGTCGCCGGGGTACCAGTTCTGGACAGTGGAATACTTGATTTCCGCATCGGCCAGGGCCACGAGTTCCACCACCGCCGCGTGCAGCTGGTTTTCGTCCCGCATGGGGGCCGTGCATCCTTCCAGGTAGCTTACGTGGCTGCCCTCGTCAGCCACGATCAGGGTCCGCTCGAACTGGCCCGTTTTGGCCGCGTTGATCCGGAAATATGTGGACAGCTCCATCGGGCAACGGACGCCCTTGGGCACATAAACGAATGAGCCGTCGGTAAAGACCGCTGAGTTAAGGGCCGCGAAAAAATTGTCCGAATGGGGCACGACGCTGCCCAGGTAGGCTTCCACGAGTGCCGGATGGGCTTTGACCGCTTCCGAAAACGAGCAGAAGATCACGCCGGCTTCGGAAAGCTTTTCCTTGAACGTGGTGGCCACCGACACGCTGTCGAACACCGCATCCACAGCCACCCCTGCCAGGATGGCCCGCTCGTGGAGAGGGATGCCGAGTTTCTCGTATGTTTCGAGCAGTTTCGGATCCACCTCGTCCAGGCTCTTGGGACCATCCTCCCGGGACTTGGGCGCCGAATAATAGGAAATCTCCTGGTAATCGATGGGATCGTGCCGAACATGCGCCCAGCGCGGTTCTTCCATGGTCAGCCAGTGTTCATATGCCTTCAGCCGCCAGTCGAGCAGGAACTGCGGTTCGCCCTTCTTGGCCGAGATGAACCGGATGACGTCCGCATCAAGGCCGGGTGGCACCGTGTCCGAGTCGATGTCGGTGACGAAGCCATGCTTGTACTTCTTCGCAATGAGGTCCTGAACGTCGGGAGATCGGGTTGACATGGGATTTCCTTAGCTGTCTCAGCGAGATTCGCCGGATGATGCCGGCTCGATGTCGGAATGCGTGGGCTGGGCCAGATCGAAGCGCGGCCCGGAAGTTCCGGGGGCTCCCATGAGCTGCGCAAGGCTAACGTCCCTTAGCGCCAGCCTGATGGCTGAATTGATTCGCTGCCAGGCGGAGCTGACCCGGCATACGGACTCCAGATCGCACTGGATATCGGCGCTGCTGCAGGCCGTGATGGCGACCGGTCCCTCGAGGGCGTCGATCACGTCGGCGGCGGAAATCTCTTCCGCCGCCCGTGCCAGCTGGTATCCGCCCTGGGCACCCCGTACGGACGCCACCAGCCCCGCTCTTGTCAGCGACTTCAGCAGTTTGCTGGCCGTGGGCAAGGCGATGCCCGTGCGGGCAGCCACGTCCGCGGCCGTGTGCAGCTCCCCATCGGAGTGGGACAGATGCGCCAGAATCACGGTAGCGTAGTCCGTGAGCTTGCTCATTCGCAGCACGGCATAATCCTCGATCCGGGAAATAGGACTATTTTAGTACTTTTTATTTGGCGGGGAAAGTCCCGTGCCGCAGATGGCCCCGTTGAGGCTCCGGTACAGGGCAACAGTTGTGCTAGCATCGGCCTTCGCCGCTTCGTACGGCGGCGCGAGGGAAGAACATGGAAGCAACACAGGACCTTGTCGGGAGTCGGCCGGGCGAGGGCAAAGCCGATGACAACATCATCGTCATCCGCGATCTTCATTATTCCCGGGGGCACCGAAAGATTTTCGACGGCCTGAATCTGGAGATCCCCAGAGGCCGGGTCACCGCCATCATGGGGCCCAGCGGGACGGGGAAGACCACCTTGCTGCGGCTGATTACCGGGCAGATCATTCCGGATCAGGGATCCATCCTGGTCGAGGGTCAGGATGTCACCAAAATGCGCCAGAAGGAACTCTACGAGTACCGCAAGCGCATCGGTATGCTTTTCCAGAATGGAGCCCTGCTGACCGACCTCAGTGTTTACGAGAACGTGGCCTTTCCTCTTCGGGAGCATACGCGGCTGCCGGAAAAAATCATGAGGCATATCGTCCTGACCAAATTGCACGCGGTGGGCCTGCGGGGGGCGTGGCGTATGATGCCCGCGGAGTTGTCCGGCGGCATGGCCCGCCGGGTTGCCCTGGCCCGGGCCATCGCCATGGATCCCGACCTCATTCTTTACGACGAACCGTTTGTCGGCCTGGATCCCATATCCATGGGGGTCATCGTCCGTCTCATCAGACGGATGAACGATGCCCTGGGGCTGACAAGCATTGTGGTTTCCCACGATGTCGACGAAATTTCCTCGATTGCCGATCGCACCTATCTGCTCTCCGACGGAAAAGTCGTCGCCTCCGGATCCCCGGAGGATCTGCAGGAGAACTGCTCCGCCGTCGTCATGCAGTTCATGAACGGCATGGCCGACGGTCCTGTTCCCTTCCATTACCCGGCGCCGGATTACGGCGAGCAGCTGCTTGGTCGGGAAGAGTAACGGGACCCCAGGGATGACAAAGCTTCTGCGGGACGTGGTCTATTCGGTCCAGGATTTCCTGCAGACCTTCGGAGCGAGTCAGCTGTTCCTGGTCCGGATCCTGGCAGGGTGCCCCGCGGCAATGCTCAGGCCGCGCCTGATCATCAAGCAGATCCATGACAGCGGCGTACTGTCCCTGGCCATCATCGGCATTTCCGGTTTCTTCGTCGGCATGGTGCTTTCCCTGCAGGCCTACAACTCGCTCGCCAGGTTTGGAGCCACCGAATCGGTCGGGGTGCTGGCGGCGCTCGCGCTCACTCGGGAGCTCGGCCCCGTGGTGACCGCGCTGCTGTTCGCCGGACGGGCCGGCACGGCGCTTGCTTCGGAGATCGGGTTGATGCGGGCCACCGACCAGCTGTCGGGCATGGAAATGATGGCCGTCGACCCGGTAAGCCGGGTGGTCGTTCCCAGATTTATCGGCGGCGTCATCGCCATGCCCCTGCTGGCCGCCATCTTCAGCGCCATGGGACTTTTCGGGGCATGGCTGGAGGGGGTTGTCCTTCTGAAAGTGGATGAGGGCGCATTCTGGCAGCAGATGCGCGAGCAGGTCGACGTTTACGACGACGTGCTGGCCGGGATTCTGAAGAGTTTCGTCTTCGGCGTGGCCGCGAGCCTCCTGGCGGTGTTTGAAGGTTACAATTCCATTCCGACCGCGGAGGGCGTGAGCCGTGCGACGACCCGCACGGTTGTGCTGACCGCCCTGTCCGTTCTGGTTCTCAATTTCATGCTCACCGCGGTGCTCATCGGGGAGGTCTAGATCATGCAACAGACTCGTGCAGTTGAATTCGGCACCGGGTTATTCGTTTTCCTCGGCATCGTCGCCCTGTTCTTTCTTACCGCCAGGGTGACGAATTTCGACAGCTACGAGGGTGACGAGGGCTACACCCTGACGGCGCGATTCGACAATGTGGGGTCCCTGAAGTTGCGGGCTCCGGTCGCCATGTCCGGCGTCAAGATTGGACGGGTGACCTCGATTGCATTCGATGACGAGATGCTCGAGGCCGTTGTGAAGATGCGGATCGATTCACGTTACGACAAGATCCCGAATGATTCGGATGCGAGTATCCTCACCCAGGGCATCCTGGGCGGGCAGTACATCGGCCTGGAGCCGGGCGGCTCCATGGAGTTCTTCGCCGATAACGATGAGATCCAGTTCACTCAGTCGGCCATCGTTCTGGAGAAACTCGTGAGCAAGTACCTCTTCAGCCAGACGGACAAGGAGGACTGACGGAGATGAAAGCGACCACAGCACTGGCCTCGGTCGTGGTTCTGGCTCTGGCTGCGGCGCCCGTGATCCCGGCCTCCGCCGAAAGCCCGGACCAGGTGATCCAGGAGACCTCGGAGCTCGTTCTCCAGGAGCTGAACGAGAATCGCGAGACATTCAGGCAGGATTCTGAAGCGCTGTACGCGGCCATCGACGACATTCTCCTGCCACGGTTCGACCGCATGTATTCCGGCGGGCTGGTCATGGGCAAGTACTGGCGGAGGGCCACGCCGGAGCAAAGAGAACGGTTTATCAATGCGCTTTACCGCAGCCTGTTGCGAACCTACGCGAACGGCATCCTCGATTACCGGGGCGACCAGCTGGAGGTGCTGCCGGTGGAAGGGGATATCTCCGACGGCAAAGCGCTGGTAGAGACCCGCGTCACCTTGGATACCGGCGTAGTGACGCCGGTGAATTACCGAATGCGGCTGAGC
>JASFOT010000183.1:0-5329 GCA_050116375.1 Gammaproteobacteria bacterium
CACCCACGGGCTTGCCGGACTGGATCAGCAGTGTCTCGTCGTTCTCCAGCCGTCTCAGCGTCTCGACGATGGCGTCGTAACACTCCCAGTTCCGTGCCGCCCGGCCTATGCCGCCGTAGACGATCAGTTCCTGGGGTTTCTCTGCGACCACCGGATCGAGATTGTTCATGAGCATTCGCAGGGCGGCCTCCTGCACCCAGCCCTTGCAGCTGAGCCGGGTCCCGGTGGGCGCGTGTATCTCGACGTCGCGATAACGGGTGCCGGCCGAATCCAGTCCGGGCTGGTCATTCATGCTGTGTCTCCGATGGATTTTCTCGCATCGCGCAAGGCCTCCCGCTCCGGGGCCGCCCGGGATTGCGTCATTGGGGAGGATTATACGACCCGGCGCCGGCCGCGGACGCGATCTCCTCCAGGAGCACGCCGCTCGCCTGCGCGGGCCCGTCAAAACCGAGAAAGCCGGCGATACTGGGCGCCAGATCATCGGTGCCGACAACTCTGTCGGAGACGGCGCTCGGCAGACCGGGGGCGAGGAACATCATGGGCACATGGGCATCGTAGTCATAGGGCGAACCATGATTCGTGGCATATTTTTCCGGGTCATTCTCCAGGTACCAGCCCGGTTGCTGCACGATCACGAGATCCCCCGAGCGATCCTTGTCGAAGCCGGCCAGAATGCGCTGCATGGGCTCGCCGGCGGGGACCCTTCCCGACAGCAGATCGGTCCGGGTCAGGGCCGCCGCGACCCCTTCGACGCGTTCCACATACCGGCCCGCGGCCCGCTCCGCGGTCTCCCGGTCCACGCCGGCATGGTCCATGACCCGCCAGTCAAGGTAAATGGCCGGCATCTTCGCGCCCAGCAACGGGTCGGCTTTCAGTCCGAATTCATCCGTGAGCTCATGACGCAGGCCTTCGAGCATCCCGGGCACGTCGACGCGACCCGCGGCCTCCCCCTGGAGATCCAGAAATTCGGGGGCAGACGCTATTCCGTGGTCGGCGCTCAGAGCCACCAGGGCGTGATCGGGCCCGATCTCCCTATCGGCCCACTCGAGAAGCCGGGCCACCTGTGAATCGAGTCGCATCAGGTTGTCTTCCCATTCCAGGCTGTCGGGTCCGAAGGAATGACCGATGTAGTCGGTGGCGGACAGCGCCACGACGAGCAGATCCGTCGCCGGGCCGCGCCCGAGTCCCTCCGCCGTGGCGCCGCGGATGGCCAGTTCGACGGTCAGTTCGTCCGCCAGCGGCATGAGTCGCAGCGCCGAACCCGGATCCAGCGTATCCTCCAGTCGGTGCGGGAAGGTTCGGCCGAAGTCCTGATAGTTCCTCTCCCAGGGCTGATCATCCCGATCGGCGAATCGATACCGGGCCTCCGGCAGGAGCAGCGTCCAGGAGGCCGTATCCAGCGCCTTCATTCGTTTCGTGTTGAAGTCCTCCAGCCAGGCCGGCAGCTGCGGGTAGTAATAGTCGCTGCTGACAAACCGGCCCTCTTGGCGAAGGTACCAGACCGCCTTTCCCCGATGCCCGGCCATCAGGATGGCAGAACGATCCTTGAGCGATACGGCCAGTGTTCGTGAGGCCCCCGAGGAACGTCTGAACAGGGCGTCTCCCAGGGTCTCGGCCCTGAGATTCCGGGGTGAGAAGCCCGCCGGAGACGGGACCGGGCTCCCGACCAGCCCGTGCTGCGGGTCCGCCGTGCAGTAAACCTTCTTTCCGCTGCTTCTGTCCCACCATTCGTTGCCTGCAATACCGTGGACGGAAGGCAGCGCTCCCGTAGCCAGGGTCGCGTGGCCGGGTCCCGTCGAGGTCGGCGCGAATCTCATCAGGGCCCGCCGGTAAACCAGGCCCTCCTGATAAAACCTGTTGAATCCGCCGCCAGACAGGCGAGATAAGTCACCATCGAGGGCATCGCCGCGGAGCTGATCGACGATGATGACCAGCACGAGTCGAATGTCGGGCCGCTCGCCTGCGGGCTCGGCGGCAGCCGCAGGCGCGAACGCGACCAGACCGGCTAACAGCAGGAATATCAGAAAACCGGAGGCCCTCCGTTCGTTCATGCGATCAGCCTATCGTGGCTGATTTACGATGGGATGACCGTCAGGCGAGCCATACCCGCGCGTTGCGCCAGATTCGCATCCAGGGACCGTCTTCCCCCCAGCCTTCGGGATGCCAGGAGTGCTGGACGGTACGGAACACCCGCTCCGGGTGCGGCATGGCTATGGTCACGCGGCCGTCGGCGGAGGCCAGGGCCGCGATCCCGCCGGGGGATCCGTTGGGGTTGGCGGGGTAGCGCTCCGCCACGCGCCCCCGGTTGTCCACGAACCTCATGGCAACCTGTCCGCTTTCCTCCAGAGACCATCGATGTTCGTCGTCGCGAAACTCGGCGCGCCCCTCCCCGTGAGATACCGCGATGGGCAGTAGCGACCCGGCCATGTCGGTCAGGAATATGGAAGGAGAATCCTGTATTTCCACCAGACAAAGCCGTGCCTCGAACTGCTCCGAGCGATTACGGACGAATCGAGGCCAGTGCTCGGCACCGGGAATGAGCTCCCTGATCGCCGACATCATCTGGCAGCCATTACAGATACCCAGCGCGAACGTATCACCGGAATCGAAGAAAGCGGCGAACTGGTCACGAACCCGGGGGTTGAAGAGGATGGTCTTGGCCCAGCCCTCGCCGGCGCCCAGAACATCGCCGTAGGAGAAGCCGCCGCAGGCGACGAGGCCGGCAAAATCGGATAACCGGCGCCGGCCGGACAGGAGATCCGTCATGTGGACATCGGTGGCCGCGAATCCGGCCCGCTCGAAGGCCGCCGCCATTTCCACGTGGCTGTTGACGCCCTGCTCCCTCAGAATGGCCACCGGCGGGCGGGCCCCGCCGCTCACGTATGGCGCCGTGACGTCTTCTTCGGGATCGAAGGTCAGCTTGGCCCTCAGGCCGGGATCGCTCTCGTCGAGCAGGGCGTCGTATTCTTCCCGGGCGCATTCGGGATGATCCCTCAGCGCCTGCATCCGGAAGGTGGTCTCGGACCAGACCCTGTGCAGCTCGGCTCGGCTTTCCTCGAACAGCACGGCCCCGCAATGGCGGAGGACGATACGCTGATTCTCGCTCACCTCCCCGAGGACGTGGACCAGGTCTCCGAGACCGATTTCCGCGGCGAGGTCCATGACCTCCTCCAGGTCCTCCTCCCGGACCTGCAGCACCGCGCCCAGTTCCTCGCAGAAAAGAGCGGCAGCCGGTTGTTCACCCAGACCGGAAAGGTCCACGTCCAGACCCGCGTGGCCGGCAAAGGCCATCTCGGCGAGGGTTGCAAGGAGACCGCCGTCGGAGCGGTCGTGATAGGCGAGTATCCGGCCCTCGCGGTTCAGGGTCTGCACCAGGTCGAACATGGCCCGCAGCAGATCGGGCGACTCCAGGTCGGGAACTTCCCGACCGATCCGGCCGTAAACCTGCGCCAGGGCTGAGCCCCCCAGCCGGTTGCGGCCGCATCCAAGGTCGATCAGCAGCAGTCGCGTACTGCCCCTGTCGGTGCGAAGTTCGGGAGTGAGCGTCGCGCGCACGTCTTCCACCGGAGCAAAGGCGGAAACGATCAGAGAAAGCGGCGCGACCACGCTGCGATCCTCGTCGTCCTCACGCCAGGTGGTGCGCATCGACAGCGAATCCTTTCCTACCGGGATGGCAATGCCGAGGGCCGGGCATAGCTCCTCCCCCACCGCGCTGACGGTGTCGTAGAGGATGGCGTCTTCCCCCTCCTCGCCGCAGGCGGCCATCCAGTTGGCGGACAGGCGCACGTGCCCGAGCGAGGGAAGGCTGGCGGCGGCCATATTGGTGATCGCCTCACCGACCGCCATTCGGGCCGAAGCCGGACCGTCGAGCACCGCAAGAGGTGTGCGTTCGCCCATGGCCATGGCTTCTCCGCTATAGGCGTCGAAACCCGAAATGGTCACGGCCACGTCGCTGACAGGCACCTGCCAGGGTCCGACCATCTGGTCACGGGCACACAGCCCGCCCACGGTCCGGTCCCCTATCGTCACCAGGAAGGTCTTGTCGGCCACGGCGGGCAGCCGCAGGACTCGGTGAACAGCCTCCGCGATATCCTGCACGTCGGGCAGATCGTCGCCTTCCCGGGCCAGCCGGCGCACGTCGCGAACCATTCGGGGAGGCTTGCCCAGCAGGACCTCCACGGGCATATCCACGGGGAAGTTGTCGAAGTGCTCGTCGTGGACCACCAGACGTCGTTCTTCCGTGGTCTCCCCGACGATCGCAAAGGGGCAACGCTCCCGCCGGCACAGGTCGGCGAACTCGTCCAGGCGTTCCGGAAGCACGGCGAGAACGTATCGTTCCTGCGCCTCATTGCACCAGATCGCCATGGGAGACATGCCCGGTTCGTCGTTGGGCACATCCCGAAGCTCGATTCGGCCGCCCAGCCCGCTGTGGTCGATGACTTCCGGCAGCGCGTTGGAAAGTCCGCCGGCCCCCACATCGTGAATCAGGATAATCGGATTATCGTCACCCAGGGCCCAGCAGGCATCGATGACTTCCTGCGCGCGCCGCTGGATCTCGGGATTCCCGCGCTGCACCGAAGCGAAATCCAGATCCTCCGCGCTCTGCCCCTGGGACATGGAGGACGCGGCCCCGCCGCCCAGACCGATGAGCATGGCCGGGCCGCCGAGGACAATGAGCCGGGCCCCGGGCGGCACCTCGCCTTTTATCACGTGCCCGGCCCGGATGTTACCCAGCCCGCCGGCGATCATGATGGGCTTGTGGTAACCGCGGAGGACACCGTCGACGGGCTGCTCGAAAGTCCGGAAGTAGCCGGCCAGATTCGGCCGGCCGAACTCGTTGTTGAAGGAAGCGCCGCCAATGGGCCCCTCGAGCATGATCTCGAGCGGGGACGCGATGCGTTCGGGCTTGCCGTGCTCCTTTTCCCAGGGTTGACGGAACCCGGGAATCTTCAGATGCGAAACCGAGAACCCGGTCAGACCGGCCTTGGGCTTGGCGCCGGTGCCGGTGGCCCCTTCATCCCTGATCTCTCCGCCGGAACCGGTGGCGGCGCCGGGGAAGGGCGAGATGGCAGTGGGATGATTATGAGTCTCGACCTTCATGAGGATGTGGATATCCTCTTCCTGGAACGCGTACCGCCCCGTCCCCGGCTCGGGATACAGGCGCCGCGCACGCCAGCCCTCCATGACCGCCGCATTGTCCTTGTAGGCCGACAGCACCCCGGCGGGCGAGACCGCGGTGGTGTTCTTGATCATCTGGAAAAGCGACTTCGGCCTGGTCTCACCGTCGACGATCCAGTCGGCGTTGAATATCTTGTGCCGGCAATGCTCG
>JASFOT010000184.1:0-5320 GCA_050116375.1 Gammaproteobacteria bacterium
GGCGCCCTTCGGAACTCTCAGCACCGCCTTGCCGGACCGGGTACGGGAGAGCAGATCTTCCAGCCGGGCCACAAAACCGTAGCCCGCGCTGGTGGCGAGCAGCACCTTGTCCTCCTCCGGGTTTCCCGTCACCACACCGGCGAAACCGGCGCCGTCGGGCGGGTTGACGCGACCGGAGAGGGGCTCGCCCTGGCCCCTGGCTGACGGCAGAGTATGGGACATCACCGTGTACGCGCGTCCCGTGGTGTCCAGGAACACCGCCGGCTGGTTACTGCGCCCGCGGGCGCCTGCCAGATAGGCATCGCCCGACTTGTAACTGAGCTGCTGCGGATCGATGTCGTGGCCCTTGGCGGCGCGGATCCATCCGTGTCGCGACAGAATGACCGTCACCGGCTCGCTGGAAATGAGTTCGCTCTCGTCCATGGCCTGGGCGGCGCGCCGCTCCACGATGGCGGTTCGGCGTTCGTCTCCAAACCTGTCGGCGTCGGCATTGATCTCGTCCCGAACCAGGCGCCGGAGACGGGCCTTGCTGCCCAGGATGCCGGCCAGCGTTTTTCTTTCCTTGGCCAGATCCTCCTGTTCCCCGCGAATCTTTATTTCTTCCAGCCGCGCCAGGTGCCGCAGCTTGAGTTCCAGGATCGCCTCCGCCTGCACGTCCGTCAGCGAGAAAGCCTTCATCAGCACCGGCTTGGGCCTGTCCTCGGTGCGTATGATGCGGATGACCTCGTCGATGTTCAGGTAGGCGATCAGCAGCCCTTCTAGGACATGCAGCCGTGCTTCCACCTTTTCCAGGCGGAACTGCAATCTTCGGGCGACCGTGTCCAGCCGGTAGCGGATCCACTCTTTCAGCAGTCCCTCGAGGCCCAGCACCCGGGGCCTGCCGTCGAGGCCGATAACGTTCATGTTCACCCTGACCGTTTTTTCCAGGTCGGTAGTGGCGAACAGATGGTCCATCAGGCCAACCACATCCACCCGGTTGGAACGGGGCACCACGACCAGTCGCGTGGGGTTCTCGTGATCCGATTCGTCCCGCAGGTCCTCCACCATGGGCAGTTTCTTGGCGCGCATCTGGCCGGCTATCTGCTCCAGGATCCGGGCACCGGAGACCTGGTGCGGCAATTCGCTGATGACGATCTCTCCGGCCTCGCTGGCCCACCGGGCCCGCACCCGCAGCGTGCCCGAGCCGGTCTCGTAGATCCGGCGGATATCGCCCTCGGGACTGATGATTTCCGCGCCCCCCGGGAAATCCGGGCCCTTGACGTGTTCGCAGAGATCGGCGGTGGACGCTTTCGGCGACTCCAGCAACCGGATGCACGCGGCGGCCACTTCCCTGAGATTATGGGGCGGAACATCGGTGGACATGCCCACGGCGATGCCGGACGCGCCGTTCAGCAGCAGGTTCGGCAGCCGGGCCGGAAGACGGGCAGGTTCCTTCAGCGTGCCGTCGAAATTGGGCAGCCAGTCCACGGTTCCCTGGCCCAGTTCCGACAGCAGGACCCCGGCATAGGGGGTGAGGCGCGCTTCCGTGTACCGCATGGCGGCAAATGACTTGGGATCGTCGGGCGACCCCCAGTTGCCCTGCCCGTCCACCAGTGGGTACCGGTAGCTGAATGTCTGCGCCATCAGCACCATGGCCTCGTAGCACGCGGCATCGCCGTGAGGATGGTACTTGCCGATGACATCCCCGACGGTACGCGCGGATTTTTTCGGCTTCGAACCCGAGCCGAGTCCAAGCTCGCTCATGGCGAAGACGATCCGCCGCTGAACCGGCTTCAGACCATCGCCCACGTGGGGCAGCGCCCGGTCCAGGATCACGTACATCGAATAGTCCAGATAGGCCTTCTCGGCAAAAGCCTTCAGGGGCTGCTGCTCTATGCCTTCCAGATCGAGTTCCAGGGTTTCCATAGAAAAATCTCTCGACGGGCCTCCGCGGCCCGGATCACACTTCGGCCAGATTGCCCTTCTTCTGCAGCCAGTCGCGCCGGTCGGGGGAACGTTTCTTGGCGAGCAGCATGTCCATCAGCTGATCCGTGCTGTCACGGCCGCTGACCGTAAGACGCACTAGCCGGCGGGTATCCGGCGCCATGGTGGTTTCCCTGAGCTGCAATGGACTCATTTCCCCCAGCCCCTTGAACCGGGTGACCGCCACCTTGCCCTTGATTTTTTCCGTCTCGATGCGGTCAAGGACGCCCTGCCGTTCCGAGTCGTCCAGGGCATAAAACACCTGCTTGCCCACGTCGATCCGGTACAGGGGCGGCATCGCCACATAGACGTGCCCCGTCTCCACCAGCGGTCGGAAGTGCCTGAGGAACAGGGCGCACAAGAGAGTCGCGATATGCGCGCCGTCCGAGTCTGCGTCCGCCAGGACGCATATTTTCCCGTAGCGCAGACCCCTCAGGTCCGCCGACCCCGGATCGACTCCGAGGGCGACGCTGATGTCGTGGACCTCCTGGGATGCCAGGACCTCCGCGGAATCCACTTCCCAGGTGTTCAGGATCTTGCCCCGCAGGGGCATGATGGCCTGGATCTCACGCTCCCGGGCCTGCTTTGCGGAACCGCCGGCCGAATCCCCCTCGACCAGGAACAGTTCGGTGAGGTTCACGTCCTGGCTCGTGCAGTCCACCAGCTTGCCCGGCAGAGCGGGCCCGCTGGTGACCCGCTTCCTCACGACCTTTCGGCTCGCCTTCATCCGGCGCTGCGCATTGGTGATCGCCAGCCCGGCAATTCGCTCGCCGGCATCGGGATGCTGGTTGAGCCACAGCGCCAGACTGTCCTTCACCGTGCCCGAGAGGAAAGCGGCGCATTCCCGCGAGGACAGCCGCTCCTTGGTCTGGCCCGAGAACTGCGGATCTTCCATTTTCACAGACAGGACGAAACTGACCGGTTCCCAGACATCCTCGGGCGTAATCCTGACGCCCCGGGGCAGGAGATTGCGGAATTCGCAGAATTCCCGGAGGGCTTCCGTGAGCCCGGCCCGGAGACCCGTGACGTGGGTGCCGCCCTGGGGCGTGGGGATCAGATTGACGTAGCTCTCCGCCGGTTGCCCGCCGGCCTCGGGAACCCAGAGTATCGCCCAGTCAGCGCTTTCCCGCTTGCCCTCCACGGAGCCCACGAAAGGCTGTTCGGGAACGCACTCGGCCTCGCCGACCGCTTCCGTCAGATAGTCCGCGAGGCCGCCCTCGTATTGCCACTCCTCCTTCTCTCCCGTCGCCTCGATCCGCAGGCGCACCCGCAAACCCGGGCACAGGACTGCCTTGGCCCTCAGCAGGTGCTTCAGCCGGGGAACGGAGATCTTGACGGAGTCGAAATATTTTTCGTCGGGCCAGAACCGCAATGTGGTGCCCGTATTGGACCTGCCGACCTTCCCCACTTCTTCCAGGGGCGACTGTCGCTCCCCGCCGGCGAAGCCCATGTTGTATTCCTTGCCACCCCGGCGGACCCAGACTTCGAGATTCTTCGACAAGGCGTTGACGACCGAGACGCCGACGCCGTGCAACCCTCCGGAGAAACGGTAGTTCTTGTTGGAAAATTTGCCGCCGGCGTGCAGGCGAGTCAGGATCAGTTCGACACCCGGAATCTTCTCTCCCGGGTGCAGGTCGGTGGGCATGCCCCGGCCGTCGTCCTCCACCTGCACGGATCCGTCCTTGAAAAGGGTGACGTCGATCTTGCTGCAATGCCCGGCCAGCGCCTCGTCGACGCTGTTGTCGATGACTTCCTGGGCCAGGTGATTGGGGCGGGTGGTGTCGGTGTACATACCCGGCCGCCGCCGGACGGGCTCGAGTCCGCTCAGGACCTCGATGTCTGATGCTTTGTAGGCCTCGCTCATCCGAAAAAAGTATCCCCCGCCAGGGCATAGAAAACGCCCGGCGCGATTCTAGCGCGACCGGGCGTCATACTCTACGAAGAAAAAAGCGCGGTCAGTTCAGATCCGATACCAGGGAGTCCCTAATCTCCTTGGGGAGCGGGGATAGGGACTCTGACAGCTCCGGATGGTCGCATCCGGCGGAGAGGCCCGCGCCCTGCTTCAGCGCGCTGATCATTTCGTCGCTGAACTCGAAACGAAGGAAGTGGACCGAGGACGTCTTGTCTTCGGTGGAACGTTCCAGATCCTCATCGGCGACAGGCGCCACAGGGTCGAACCCATCCACCCGCAGCCAGACGCGATTCTCCACGCCGAGAAGCTTGGCCAGCGCCTGGCGACGCTCCTCCGCGTCCTCGTATTCGATCATGAAGGTGGCCTTCAGGTTCGTCCCGTCGGGAATCAGGGGATTGTAGGCCTGCAGTTCCTCCTCGATGCCCTCGGCTTCGAAGATCCTCTCGGCCCGCAGCATCTCCTGCACCTGATAGTGCATGGTCATGCGGTCCTCGAAATAGAGGGTGGCGTGGGGTCCCAGCGGGACCCGTCGATTGCGCTTGTGCTCCATTACGCGCCGACGGAAATCGGGGCGGATGCGGGCATATTCCTCCAGGCTGTAGAGGTCCTCCCGGTTAAGGGCAGCAGACATCAGATAGTCCTCCGTTTTCGGCTGCTATACGCCGTAGGCGTGTCGCAGCAGACTCATGGGATGTGTTGACTTTAAATCCGCGCCAACGCCGTGGGCGATCTGGTCACCGGCCATGGGACAGTCGCTGGTGAAATGGTCGCAGCCAGACGATTTGACCTTGCCGACGACGGGTCGCGCGATCTTGACCGACGCGTCGTGAAACTCCGATTTGACGGCATAGGTGCCATCGTGACCCGAGCAGCGCTCGATGGTCTCGATTTCTGTATCGGGCACCAGCTTCAGGCAATCGCGGGTCTTCAGGCCGATGTTCTGAACCCGCAGGTGGCACGGAACCTGATAGGCCACCTTCCCCAAGGAACGCTTGAAGTCGGTGCGGAGTTTGTCGTGCTTGTGACGAAGCATGAGATATTCGAACGGATCGAATATGGCCTCGCCCACCTTCCGAACCTGCTCGTCGTCGGGGAACATGAGCGGCAGTTCCTGCTTGAACATGAGCACGCAGGACGGCACCGGAGCGACGATGTCCCAGCCTTCGTCGACCAGGCTGGCCATCGCCGGGATGTTGACTTCCTTGGCCTTCTCCACCGCCTGCAGATCACCGAGTTCCAGCTTCGGCATGCCGCAGCACTTTTCCCGCGGAAGGAGCCGGACGGGAATGCCGTTGTGCTCGAACACGGCTACCAGATCCTCCCCGACTTCGGGAACGTTTCGATTGCCGTAGCAGGTCGAGAACAGGGCAACCCGGCCCTTCGTCGGGCCGGCGGACTCCGCCGTCCCGGAGGCCTGGTGGCCCGCGAGACGTTTCCGAAGGGAGC
>JASFOT010000185.1:0-5319 GCA_050116375.1 Gammaproteobacteria bacterium
CGCCATTGCGATAATGGTAGCGGTACTCCTGCTCCTGTCTGAGCAGGCATGGGTTCAGCTCCTTGTCATTGTCCTGGGAGCGGCCGCGGGTCTTGCAGTCTGCCGCGATACGAGGCCGCCGGAGCGCGGCGTCTTCGACCTGCCTTATGGCCGGAAGCTGGGCTGGCTGCTGGTAGCGGCGTTTTTTGCGCTGCTTTTCTGTCTTCCGTTCCTTGCCGCCGCGCGGAACGGGCTGATCGACGTGGTGGAAGCCTTCTACCGCGCCGGCGCGCTGGTTTTCGGCGGCGGCCATGTGGTGCTGCCGCTGCTGGAAGAGACGGTAGTCAGACCGGGCTGGATCAGCCAGGAGCAATTTCTCGCCGGATACGGTGCGGCCCAGACGGTGCCCGGGCCCATGTTCACGCTCTCCGCCTATCTGGGGGCTCTGTTACCCGGAGAAGCAGGCGGCGTCACGGGAGCGGCGGTGGCCCTAGGGGCGATATTTCTGCCGGGTTTTCTGCTCCTGGCCGGAGTCCTGCCCGTGTGGGCGGCTTTTGTCAGTCGTCCCGCGGCCGCCCGAGTTGTGGCGGGGGTCAATGCTTCGGTGGTCGGCCTGCTGGGCGCCGCACTCTACGATCCGGTCTGGACCAGCGCCATCGGATCAGCCGCCGACGTGGCCATTGCCCTGGTCGGATTCGCTCTGCTCGCCTCGTGGCGCGTTTCGCCGATCCTCGTGGTGCTGTGGTGCGTGGGCGCGAGTATGGTCGCTGCCCTCGCTGTCTGACGCCGGACCAACATCATTCCGGGGAATCCGCGGCGCTTCCGTTAAACGGGGAATCCGACGTCCCCTCATTCAGGCGGGAAGGTCGGTCTCTTTTGCGGCCTCGCCGGCGTCTGTTCGGAATCGGAACGCACCGAACCTCAGCAGGACCACCGCCAATGAGAGGACCAACACCGAACCGGTCACAACCAGTACCCGGATGTCGTCCAGCTCTTCCACCTCTACCAGGCTCCGGGTAATCACAGTGATGGCGATATAGAGGAGGAACTCCACGGGCAGCTCTTCGGTTTTGAAGTAGATGCCGACCATGGCACCCATCTCCAGGTATACGAACAACAGAAGAATGTCGTGCAGAGAGGCGTGTCCCGCTATCACCATCTTGATGTAGGCCGCTGCCGCGGCCCAGGCGATAGTGGCTCCGATCACAAACAGCGCCAGCAGGTGGAACGCCCTGACCAGGCGGTGTCCCAGCCGCTCGGCAGCCGCCTCGGCCCGCATCTGTGCTTTTTCTACATTCTTGCCGATTGCCATGGGTTGTGCTCCGATTCGGTTCACCGGCAAGACTAGCCGAATCCGTGTTTTCTCACATCTTTGAGCCCCACCGGACCAAACCTGACACAATGTTCGGGGCGGGTGCCGGAGAGCAGTCTGAATGAGATCGGCATATTTCGTAATCGGTTGGTGCTGTTTCGGACTCGGCGCGGTGGGAGCCGTGGTGCCGGGTCTGCCCACGGTGCCGCTGATGCTGGTGGCGCTGTGGGCATTCTCGAAAAGCTCGCGTCGATTTCATGACTGGCTGTACACCCATCCGCATTTCGGTCCGCCGCTACAGCGCTGGCAGGAACAAGGCGTGGTCCCGGTCCGGGCCAAGATCCTGGCCGTCGGAACCATGACCCTGAGCCTGGTTTACCTTTTGACGCTCTCGACCATGGATCCCTGGCTGAAGGCCGGCATCGTGCTGGTCATGCTTTACGGCGCCGTCTACATCCTTACCCGGCCCTCCCGGATCTCCGGATAGTCTGCGGCATCACTCAAGCCTTTAGGCGTGCCCGGCGAAGCATGCCGTACGGTGCCTGGATCCTTACCCATCGGCGGTCATGTCATTTCGGATGCCGGGACCCTGTCCCCAACCAAGGCGCGGGAGGCTATTTTTAGAGTATGAGCGCGGTTCAGCAGCATCTTTACTTCCTCAGCGTGGCGCTGGCCATCGGCCTGCTGATCGGTCTGGAGCGCGGCTGGCAGGAACGAAAAGCGGAAGAGGGGCACCGCGTGGCCGGCTTGCGCACCTACGGCCTCCTGGGGCTGCTCGGTGGCGTCGTGGGGCTATTGTCGGAGCACTTCGGCCCACTGATTCTGGGCCTGGCCTTTGTCGCCCTGATCGGCGGGCTGACCGCTATCTACATCGTTAATCTGCCGACGGAGAAAGATGTCGGTATTACCAGCCTGGTTGCGGCGCTGCTGACATTCGGGTTCGGTGCGCTGGCGGCCGTCGGAGAAGTCGCCGTCGCGGCCGCGAGCGCTGTCGTCACGACCTTGCTTCTCAGCTACAAGCCCCAGCTCCACCGCTGGGTTCGCGGGCTGGAGATGGCCGAGCTGCGCGCCGGTATCAAGCTTTTGATCATTTCGGTCGTCTGTCTGCCGATCCTCCCCGATCGCGGCTTCGGCCCCTGGCAGGCCCTGAATCCCTTCGAGATCTGGTGGATGGTCGTGCTGATCGCCGCCATCTCCTTTGTCGGCTACTTTGCCGTAAAGATCGGCGGGCCGCGTCGCGGCGTGATATTCACCGGCCTTTTCGGCGGTCTTGCATCCTCCACCGCGGTCACGCTGAACCTGGCACGAACCGAGCGCAGAGGCGGCGGAATGACGACTCTCCTGGCCGCCGGCATATTGTTCGCGTGCGGGACCATGTTCCCGAGGATGTTACTGGTGGCGAGCCTCATCAATCCCTCCCTGTTCCGGATGCTGGTTATCCCGGCGTTGGTGATGTCCCTTTTGGCCTACGGTCCGGCGATGCGCTACTGGCGATCCGGACTGTCGAAAGACCCGGACATCGGGGCGCCCCTGCAGAATCCACTGGAACTCAAGGCAGCCCTGGGGTTCGGCGCGTTACTGATGGTAATTCTGGTGCTCGGCAAGGCCCTCCAGGCCTGGTTCGGAGACGCCGGTCTGCTGGCGTTGGCGGCGATCTCGGGTATTACCGACGTGGATGCCATCACCCTTTCGCTGTCCAGGATGAGCGACGGTGACGTGACGATGCGAATCTGCGCTACCGGGATCGTAATAGCCGGAGCCGTGAATAGCATGGCCAAGACGGGTCTGGCCGCCATCATTGGAGGGCGCCGCATGGGGGCGCGGGTGGGTCTGCCTCTGTTGCTGGCTGCCTTCGGCGGATTGGTGGCGACCTGGATCTGGGTCTGGTAAACGGCGCAGGTCCGGTGGTGTCGGGTCGTTGCGGAGAAGAGCTGCCTGGATCGCCGGGCGTCGGGTTCGCGTCTCCCTCATGCTGTTGCCTCTGTCCGCCGCTGGCTTTATAACGAAGGCATTCATCAATACTCCGGCGCACGTCCGGAAACGGAGCGAATATGAAAAGATTGACCGCTGTCTTCCTGGCGCTGCTTGTCCTGTCCGGCAGTCCTGCGCTTGCAGGCGAGGGCGTCACTGTCCTGGTGACGGGCGCCAACCGCGGTATCGGTCTGGAGTATGCGAAGCAGTTCTCGGCCAAGGGTTATACGGTGATCGGTACCGCCAGAAAGCCCGGGCAAGCCGATGAGCTCGACGTGGTGGCCGATCGGGTAGAGCAACTGGACGTAGCCGACCCGAAAAGCGTCGCGGCCCTCGCGGAGCGGCTGGATGGTGTTGCCATCGACATTCTCATTAACAACGCCGGAATTTTCGAACGACAGGACGTGACCATCGACGAAGTCGATTTCGACATGATGGAGCGGACCTACGCGGTCAATACCCTGGGCCCCCTGCGCGTTACCAAGGCGCTGCTGCCGAATCTGCGTGCCGGCAAGTCCAAGGTCGTGATCAGCATGTCATCGGGCCTAGGCAGCATCGAGAAATCGAATGGGCGCTGGTATGCGTACCGGTCCAGCAAGACCGCCCTGAACCAGATCAACAAGATCTGGAGCGTGGAACTCGGACCTGAGGGCTTTATCTGCACCGTTCTGCATCCGGGATGGGTACGGACGGACATGGGCGGTTCCAACGCCACCTACTCCCCGGAGGAGAGTGTTGCGGGACTGATCCAGGTGATCGAGGGACTGGACGCCGAGGATAACGGGCGGTTCTACGATTTCCAGGGCAACGCCATACCCTGGTAAAAACCGGGGAAGTCGGGCTAGTCTGCCTTCTGGCCGTGATCGCCCAGGGTCTTCAGACTCTCCCGGAATTTTTCGCAGGGATCTTCGAACATGGCCCGCTCGGTGAACCACAGATAGTCGAACGGGATATCCTCACCCGCCACGCGCTGGACATAGTCCTCCGGTGACGTGAGGCCCGTCGTGACCTCGGTCAATCCAATGGATACCACGGTGGCGTCCGGGGTTCGCTCGAGAATATAGCGGGGGACGCCATAGTCGCGCCGTGCGTGGCCCGCTCCCGTGATTAACACGCTCTTGTCGGATGGCGCGGTCAGCATCACGTCCGCCATGGTCGCGTCCCGAACACGCTGGGCGTCCACCAGCCGGTCCGCCATATCCCCAAGGGCGTGGCCACAGTGGCTGTCGATAATGACCTGGGTAAGCGTTTGCCGGGACGCGGCCGGCAGGGGTGTCGAAAGACCCAGTTCGGTGATCCGGTCACTGGGGACCGCCTCGAGGCCGGCGTAGGCAACCTGACGGACTTCCTTTCGGGGCGCGTTGCCCGCGAGGATCGGAGCATTTCCTTCGAGACCGAGCTGGATCAGGGGACGGTACGAATCCCAGTCCCACCCGCTGTTCCGTACGCCGGTGGCATCGGCGACCTTGTCCGCTGTGGCTCGGTCGTCGGAGGTGGCCAGGTCGATGGCTTGCTGCTGGTCTGTTTCGAATATTTCCATGACCAGGGCGAAAGACTGCCCCTCGTCGAGAAGATCGCCGATCACTTCCGCCTGAATGCGGTGATGCTCGGGATTAATGTGGGTTTCACCGAGGAGGAGGTGCCGTGCCTGTGCCGCCTGGCCCTTTAACAGATCGTACTCAATGAAGTTTCCGGTCCGCGCGTCCCAGATTTTTCCCAGCAACGGATGATCCGTCGGCTCAGATATCTGCTCGTGGCCGCCCATGGAGCATCCGGACAGAATGAAGATGATTGCCCACAGCGACCGGTGGGCGCGTCGATTGCTCGCGGTGATGACTGGAATCACGTGTGTCCTCCGACCTGACCAGAGACTTCGATTGCCGCGGCGGGAAAGGATTCAATACAAACGATGTACGACAGCCATGCCTGGAATCGCCCCCTGTGACATTTCTGTAACAGACTAGATGTTTCACTACCGGGTCAGGGTCGCAAAATGACGCCGTCGGGTTTCACGATGGAGATGACATCGATTCTCTATTTACTGGCTTTGCCAGCAG
>JASFOT010000186.1:0-5311 GCA_050116375.1 Gammaproteobacteria bacterium
CAAACGCCAACACTTCGCAAGCGCCGAACCGGTCGCCCGGGTTATCACCGATGAGACGCTGAATCTGGAGCAGGTGCTCGCGACAATCAGGAGCGTCGGCAACACACCGCGCCCCTGAGCCGGTCTGAAGCCGGGGTTTCGGGAAGGCCTGGAGACACGGTTGACATAATCCTGTTGTTAGCCAGCAGACCCGCCTTTGGATACACTCCTCCGTGGGGGGATTTCTACGGCTGACACGCGTCATCCGGGCGAAGTCCCGGGTGCATAAAGCTGTGGGAAAATAACAACATGTCCATCGTTGTTGATAAGGACAATCACTTCCACCACGCTCATGGTCAGCATTTCGCGCTGGTCTGCCCCTCCTGCACCGTACTGTCCCACCTGTCCCCGGTGTCCACGCCCCGGTACGAGGATCTGCAGCGATTCAAGCCGAAGGAAGTCGGCGTCGTGTTCCGCTGTGACGCCTGCAACACGCCGATCTTTCTCAAGTATCCGGTCAAGAGCTACGCCGACGACAGGGTCGAGTTGAGCTCGAACTACATGGAAATCGAGCGGCCCATGGAGCAGTTCGATTTCACCTACCTGCCCGAAGACAGCGAAATGATGTTCCGGGAGGCCCTGACCTGTTTCTCCCATAACGCCATGAACGCCTTTGCCTCCATGTGCCGCCGAACGGCCGGACAGGTTTTTCGGGACCTGGGAGAGACAGGCAAGATGAAGATCTTCGACCAGTGCAGCGAAATTCGCGGTCTGGCGGAGATCGACGACGACACGTTCGAGGTCGTCCGCCGGATTCTGTTCGACTCGGAGGACGGGCGCGACTCCATGCCGCTGATCAATCCTTCCCAGGCCGGCGTGCTGCTGGAGTTCATGCGCGACATCCTCTATCAGTCCTACGTGCGCAAGGGCAAGCTGCAGCAGGCCATGATGATGCGCCGGTATCTCACCGAAGATGCGGAATACGGCTCCTCGGCTGCCGGTGGCGGGCCCCGCCGCTGACGCCTCGCGCCAGCTCCGACTGACCGTTCACTTCCCGCCGTCGGCCTGGCGGGCTTTTCACACTTTCCTCACATCCGCCTCACACCTGTTTCACGGCGGATTGCCTAGCATCTCCCGCTACTGCCCGGGATCGCCTGATCGTCGGGATTCGAAGCCTCGGAACTTAGCGGGAGAAAGACAATGCGGAATCTTTTCGAGCAGCAGTGGATACGTCTCGCGGCCTGTGCGGGACTGAGCGCCGGCGCCCTTCTTGTTTCAAGCCAGAACGCCGTTGCGGCAGACGACTGGTATGTCCGGGTCTCCGGCGGAGTCTCGTACCTCGCCGACGACGACAGCGCCAAGATCACGGACGAGACCGGAACCCAGAAAATGGACGCCTCATTCGATCTCGGTTACGGCGTTGCGCTGGCGGCAGGACGCTGGTTCGATGACCGCTGGCGGGCCGATATCGAGTGGGCTTACCGCAGCAACGACAATGATCGTCTGAAGCTGGACGACGGACGTGTCGGCGATTCCGGCAACTTCGCTTCCTCCGGATTGTCCCTGAACGGCTACTACCATTTCACACCGGGCCGTGAAATCGGTCGAGTGAGCCCCTACGTGGGCGCCGGCGTTGTCTGGATCAACGAAGTAGACATGGATATCGAGAACGGGGAATTCGGTAAGGATTACGAGGATCTGGAGGACGACGGATTCGGGGCGCAATTCATGGCCGGGCTTTCTTACCGCCAGACCGAAAGATGGCGATGGGATGCCGAAATTCGGTGGCTCTACTACGGAGAAGTCGATATGGACAACGACAGGGGAACGCGGGTCAAGGATCTGGACTACGCGCCGCTCTCGCTCTTTGTCGGCGCCAGCTATTCCTTCTGACCCGTCGATTGCAGGTTAAAGAAGAAAGGATCATCGACAGAAAATGGAAAAGCGTTACCAGGACATCACTCCGGGAATGATCGTTGTCGGCGCCTTTCTGGGCGCTGTCTACATGGCGGCGTTTCACGTGCTGGTGTAGGGCGGGAATCCGGATGGATCGAACAAGCGAAGAGACTCAGATCTGCCACGGCCGCTATAACGAGGGCGCTGAATCCGAGCCCATGCTTCATGACCGACCGCTCTCGCTTCTGCTGGTCGAGGACAATCGGGATATAGCAGAGAATATCTGCTACTTCCTGGAGTCCCGGAAGCAGTCCGTCGATTACGCACCCGATGGTGAGAGCGGTTTGCGCCTCGCCTGCTCGAACACATACGACGTGCTTATCGTGGACGTGATGCTCCCGGTCATGGGAGGTCTTGAGCTCTGTCGGCGTTTCCGGTCCACGTCTCAGGGGGATACGCCGATCCTGTTGCTTACGGCTCGAGACGAACTCCAGGACAAACTGGAAGGATTCGGGGTCGGGGCCGACGACTACCTGACAAAGCCTTTCGATCTGGACGAACTGCATGCGCGTCTGTTGGCCCTGGCTCGCCGCGCGGCCGGTCGCACGAAAAACGTCCTGGATGTGGGAGAACTGCATATGGACGTTCGCTCCATGCGGGTTACCCGCGCCGGAACACCGCTCGAACTCAGCCCGACGGGCTTCAAAATTCTCCATCAACTGATGATCTCCCATCCGGAAATCGTGTTCCGCGACGACCTTGAGAGAAGCATCTGGGGAGACGATCGGCCGGACAGTGACGCGCTGCGCAGCCACCTCTTCGCGCTGCGCAAGGCTGTCGATCGCCCTTTCCCGCACAAGATCATCGAGACTGTTCACGGCATCGGCCTGCGACTGCGATGTACGGATGGAGACTAAACATTTCCTTCGCAGGAGAATCCTCACCGGCTTTCTCTGGTTC
Source organism: Gammaproteobacteria bacterium (assembly GCA_050116375.1). Lineage (GTDB taxonomy): Bacteria > Pseudomonadota > Gammaproteobacteria > Steroidobacterales > XN24 > JAHEFR01. Next base: position 2,836 of record JASFOT010000186.1, read on the forward strand.
GGTCTCGTGGTCGTCGCCTTTTCCGTAGGAACGTTCGTCAAGGCCTATTACGACGGCCAGGATTCTCTCCAGGAGGCCGTGCTGCTATACGAAGTGGAGCGAATTCAGCGGGGGCGCATCGACGGGAACGAAACGGCGCCGTCTGGCCACCTGCGTGCATTCACGCGTCTCGATGACATGCCTGCTCCCTACGCTGCCCTGGTCACCGGCCTCGAACCGGGTTTGCACGAGATGGAAACGGAGTTCGGTCCCGCACGAGAGCGGGATATGGCAGTCTGGGTCGGGAAGCTTCGATCGAGCGGGGAGCCGCTGTGGGTATTTTTCGACCTGCCGGACACGGAGACTATTCCCCGCATAGCTGCGGACTACATGGAACTGGCGGCCGCGTACTGCGCGGCTCTTTTGCTCTTCGGCGGCTGGCTTGCCGCTACGGTCTCCCGTCGAATCTCCAGGCCGCTGGAAGAGTTCGCTCGCGAGATTGAACAGCAGTCTCCGGGTGAGTGGGCCGGCGACTTCTCGCAACGCTACGGACAAGGCGAGATCGGTTCGCTGGCAACCGCTCTGGACACGACAATCCAGCGCAACCGGCGCCTGCTCGAACGGGAGCGTATTTTCATGCAGAACGCGAGTCACGAACTGCGAACACCGATTACCGTGGTCCGCGGCGCCTCCGAGGTTCTGGAGTCACTGCCGGATGTGGGCGGAACGGCGGGACGGCGAGCCGTGGCGCGAATCGGCCGGGCGGCTCGCGACATGCAGGCCCTGTCGGAAGCATTCCTCTGGCTTGGGCGTGAACCCGAGCCGGATTCGGCAACCGCAATGTGTTCTGCTGAAGATGTCGTCAAGGTGTCCATGCGCCAGACGATCCATCTCCTGGAAAACAAACCGGTGGAAATCCGGCTCACCCGAAAACATCCGCTACGGGTGAACTGCCGCTCCGAATTCCTGGAAATCGCGATGAGCAATCTGCTGAGAAATGCGTTTCAGCATTCGAAGCAGGGTTGCGTCGAGATCTCCATTGAAGAATCTGCCATCGAAGTAATCGACGACGGACCCGGTCTGCCTGACGTTAACGCCGATCAGGTCAAGCGGCGAAACCGGCGCGGCCCGGGGAGCGACGGCTTCGGTGTCGGACTGGCGATCGTGGAGCAAATTTGCGAACGGATGGGCTGGCGCCTGAGGCTGGAGAATCGTTCGACCGGAGGATGCCGGGCGCGGCTCGAAGGACTCTCCGACCGGACGACCGGTGGACCTGCGTCCAACGAAGAAGTTCGGCAGGCCTGAGCGTCTTCCCGGTCCCGCCTCAAAACCGGATCTGCCGCGGATCCTCGTCCAGCAGCGCGGGAATCACTGAACGGTGATTGTCGGCGATGAACTGCAGCGTTCTCAGGATGGGATACTGCTGCGGTACCGGCTGTGCGGTCATATTCTCCTCCCCGCGGAACGCGGCGACGATCCTGGCCAGGAACTCGCCCAGCGACAGCACCTCGCCTCCGCCCAGGGTTGGATGATTGGTGCTGCTTCCCAGTCCGATAAGCGCAACCTGGCGCAGCCTTCCGATGTCTGCCGAGTCGCCAACCAGTTGGGGAATAAAATGCCGGCCCAGGGCAAATCGGCTTTCATACCTCTGCTCGCGTTTTTCCCAGCTGTGCGCGTCCATCGACGGCTCGACCTGCACAACATCGCGCTGCTCCAGGTGGACGGCGAGGATGGTGAGCTCGCCCTCGTAGCCGCCTCCCGGCTTGGCTCCGACCATGACGTGGCGGCGCACGAAATAGCCGCGATACTCGTACCATTCAGCGGCCAGCTGCTCCAGGTAATTTGAACTCACGGCCCGTCTCCCGCGTTACCCACTCACCCATTGTATCTTCCGCCATCGATGACCATCCCCGCGATCAGGCTGAGCCCTGCGACTGGCTCCCCCCGGCTTTCGGCGCCTCCGCCAGAGCCGCGCGAGTCAGGTTCTCCACTCCGTCACCGGACACGTGGACGTTGTCCTCGATACGCACCCCGCCGTATTCCCGCAGTGCGTCCACTGCCTTCCAGTTCACCTGGCGTCCGCACGGTCGGCCGCGGAGCGCTTCCAGAAGCTGCGGAATGAAATAAAGCCCCGGTTCCACCGTAAATACATTTCCGGCTTCCACCGGCCGAAGATTGCGAAGGAAAGGATACGCCTCGGGTTGCTTTAGTGGCGTGCCGAGGCGGTCCGCAAGCTTGCCGCCGACGTCGTGAACCTGCAGGCCCAGATGATGACCCAGGCCGTGGGGGAAAAACGCGGCCGTCACACCTTCCTCCACCATGGCCTCTGGACTCATGGCCACCAGACCCGAGTCAGCCAGGACCTCGCCGATCAGGAAGTGCATCTGCCGGTGCAGTTCCACGAACGTCATGCCCGGCCGGATCCTCGCGGTCAGTCGGCGCTGGGCCGCGTCCAGCATGCCGATTAATTCGGCAAAGCTGTACTCGCCATGAGCCC
>JASFOT010000187.1:0-5277 GCA_050116375.1 Gammaproteobacteria bacterium
GCACGAGGCGTAACGGCGCTGTTCGCGCTGCTCTTCGCCACCGTGCTGCTCGTTGCGCCGAAACCCATACTGCAGTTGTCTCCCTACAAGGACCTCAACGCTTCGCTACAGGTCGCGGGCGGCCGGGTCGAGACCACGCGGTCCAGCCCCTACGGCCAGGTGACCGTGTTGTCCAACCGGACAGTGCCGTTCCGCGAAGCCCCCGGTATGGGACTGGTTAACACGGCAGAGCCCCCCGAACAGTTGGCGCTGTTCCTGGACGGGGATTTCGCTTCCGTGATCACCCGGGATCGGGGCGACGACGCGGCACTGGATTTTCTCCGGTCACTGCCGTCAGCGGCGCCATTCGCCATCAGCCGACCGGATCGGGTGCTCGTGCTGGAAGCGGGAGGAGGGCTTTTGGCCCTGCAGGCGAGATTGCTGGCCGCTCGGGACGTGGTGGCGGTGGAGCGCAATCCCGATGTCGTCGATCTCGTCAGGAATGTCTACGGAGATTTCGCAGGGGGGATTTATGCGGGCGATCCGGTTCGGGTGATTCGGGGGCACCCAAGGTCCTTCCTCATTAATGATTCAGGCGGCTGGGATCTGATCCAGCTGCCGGCCCCTGGCGGGCTCGGGGCCGGCGCGTCCGGACTGTTCGCCCTGAGCGAGGACTACCTGAGGACCCGTGAGGCCTTCGAACTGCTGCTGGACCGCCTGGCGCCCGACGGAATACTCGCGACCCAGGCCTGGCTGTCGGTGCCGCCCCGGGGCAGCCTTCGGCTGGCCGCCAGCCTCGTGGAAGCCCTCAGGGCGGCCGGCGCCGAGGCGCCTGGTCGCAGCGTGGTCGCGCTGCGCAGCTGGCAGATGATCCTGATTCTTGTGCGCAAAGGTCAGTTCACGCCGCAGGACCTTGATGCCCTGCGGCGATTCTCTTCGGACCACGGCTACGATCTCGTCTGGTATGACGGCATGAGGCGGGAGGAATCCGGCCGTATCCATCGAATGGCGGAGCCCTGGCTTTACGACGCCTTCGCTGCGTTTGTGGGGGACCGGGCGAAAGACTTTTTCCGTGACTACAAGTTCGACGTTCGACCCACCTCCGACCGTCGGCCTTTTTTCAACAATTTTCTCCGCTGGGGCACGATGCCCGAAGCGATGAGGCTGCTGCGCAGCGGCGGCATGCCGCTGCTGGAAGCCGGCTATGCGCTTCTGTTCGCCACCCTGCTGCAGGCGATTCTCCTCGGGGCGCTGCTTATCCTGACCCCGCTTCTGGTCTCCGGCGCCAGACGGACGCTGGTCCGCCGGCCCGCAAGATCGTTGCGAACACTGGTCTATTTCGCGGCCATCGGGCTGGCATTCATGCTGATCGAGCTGTCAGCCATCCATCGTTTCATCCTGTTTCTCGAGGAGCCTGTTTTCGCTTCGTCGGTTCTGGTCTCCGCCTTCCTGGTTTTCGCCGGAATCGGCAGTCTGTCCAGCGGGCGCGCCTCGACTGTCGACGGCCTCCGCAGGCTGGCGCGATTCGGCGCCCTGGGGGTGACGGTATTCGGTCTCGGCTGGCTGATGCTTCTGGGCTCTGTGACCGAAGCGGGCGGAGCCCTTCCCATGGCCACAAAGGTGTTCCTGGTTCTCGTTTTCGTCGCGCCGCTGGCTTTTGCGATGGGGCAGCTGTTTCCGTCTGCGATGGCGGCGCTATCGGTTCGGGATCCCGATCTGGTCCCCTGGGCATGGGCCGTCAATGGCTGCGCGTCGGTGGTGGGGGCGGTGCTTGCGACGGTGCTGGCCGTGGTCATCGGTTTTGACGGCTGCATGCTGGCGGCCCTGGCTCTGTATCTGCTGACGCTGATCAGTTTCCCGCTGCAGACCTGCGAAGGACCTGAGATGCGCTGACCATGTCCTGGTCGTAAACTGCCAGCCGTCGCCAAATACAGTCGGGGACAGATATGGACGCGGGACGAAGAGGATTTCTGCAGGAGAGCGTGCTGGCGGTTGCGGGAGCCGGATTCCTGAGCCGGCTCGACGAGGTATCGGCCATGCAGAGACCGGTGACTCTCACCGAAAGTCTCGGGGCCCAGGCCACCGGAGCCAGCGAAACTCTTTTTATCGGGATCGACCGCGAGGGGGAAGGTCCGCCGCCGCCCGCTGATTATGATCGTCTGCCCCTGGAATGGAACAAAAGAGTCGTAAAACGCTTCAAGCAAAGGCTGGCGGATCGTGACATCGAGGCCTTCCTGGTGAGGGATCCCCTCAACACGACTTATCTGACCGGCTACTGGCACACGACCACGGAGCGACCGGAGGCCACGTTCATGAACGCGGACGACGAGGCTCCGTGGTTCCTCTATCCCGGCCTGGATCGGGACCTGGTCAGGAGCTGGTGGTTCGGCGGCGGCGAGATGTATTTCGACTACCACCATACCGAGGGTGCGTTTCCCCACGAGGGCCGGGTGAAACAGGGCCCTAAGATCGATCTGTTCGAGTTTCTGCTGGAGGGCATCAGGAAGCACGGCATCCAGGGAAAGAAGATCGGGCTGGACGGTGAACTCTATCCCTCTCAGCTCGCCAAGGCGGAGAAGATTCTTCCCGGCATCCAGTTCATCGACGTGAGCGACGTGCTGATGGAAATGCGGCAGGTCAAGACCCCCGAGGAACTGGCCCTGTGGCGTCGTTCCTACCTCTACCAGGATCGCGCTCACGCTTTCGCGCGGGACTACATTCTGAACTACGGCACCGACGTTACCGATTACGAGGTGGCGATGGCCACCACGCTTTGGATCAACGACCAGCTCTACTCGGATCTGGATCTGGCCGATGGTGCCGTGAATCACGGCGTCAACAGCCGCGTTGCGATCTATGTGCGCGCCGGCCCGGTGACCGGGGTGCCCCATCCCAATCAGCCCTACTACAACCCCATCGGCCGAGGCATGGCGCTGCAGGTGGCTGGCATTTCCTCGATCGGAGGTTACGGTCACGAGAACTATCGTCCCTTCATCATCGCGGACGCCGGGGGACGGTTCGATCCGCACATGCAGAAGCTCTGGACGGTGAGTCGCAACTGCTGCGACATGCAGCGGGAACTGTCGGCGGAGGGCGTTACCTGCTCGAAGGTGGCCTACGAGATACACAGATACCAGGTGCGAGAGGGTGTGCAGCAGTACATCTATCACCGGCCGGCCCACGGCGCCGGGGTGGAGGGCCATCAGTCGCCCTACGTGGCGCTCGGAGATGACACCGTGATGCAGAGAAACATGTGCTTCTCCGAGGAGCCCGGCCTGTACGACCCGGAGGGTGGCTGTGGCTTCAACTGGAGCGACACCATCGTAGTCGGCGAGCGTTCCGGCTACAGGATGAGCCAGGTGCCGTATTCAGAAGAGTGGTGCTGGATCCGGCTGTAAATGGTCAGGCCGAGACCGGGGATCGTTCGAACGCGGCTGTCGCCGCCGACTGCCGGGTCGGCGGCGTCGAGGACTGGTGTTTGACGCGATCGTAAACACCCCGGCCGGATCCGTAGCGGGTCATGACCAGGTGCCATAGATGAAGGTCTTCCACCTCGAACGCGGCCCGTGACGACATCAGGTAGAAATTCCACATCCGACGGAATCGCTCGTCGAAGGGCTTGGGCCCGTCCAGGGCGCGGATTCTGTCCCAGTTCCGGTTGAAGTTGTCGTACCAGGCCTGCAGCGTGGGCACGTAATAGTGACCGTAGTTTTCCCAGTCCTCGATCACGAAAAGATTATCCGCGGCCCTCGCAAGCTGCTGCATGGACGGCGCCATGGAGTTTCGGAATATGTACTTCTCGATCCAGGGCTCGACCACCACGGTGTTGTGCCGGTTGCCGATGGTGTGCAGCAAGAACAGGCCATCATTTTTCAGGACCGAGTGAACCGCCTTCATCAGGCCCCGATAGTTCTTGTAGCCCACGTGCTCGATCATTCCGCAAATGAGAATCTTGTCGAAGGGCCCCAGGGATGAGCCCGGCAGGTCCCGGTAATCGAGCCTGTGGATCTGCACCGGGAGGCCGGCGGTGTATTCCCGCGCATACTGGATTTGCTCGTCCGAGAGGCTGATACCGACGACCGTGCATCCCCGGGTTGAGGCCGCATACTTTGCGAATCCGCCCCATCCGCAGCCGATGTCCAGCACCCTGTCGTTCTTTCCGATCTCCAGCTTGTCGCAGATCATTTCGAGCTTGCGGACTTCCGCTTCCTCGAGATCGTCCGTCCCGTCGAAGAAGCAGCAGGTGTACTGATTCCAGGGTCCGAGAAACAGGGAGTACATGCGGTGATCCAGGTCGTAGTGCTCTTCCGCCACCGCCCGGGATCGATCGCGCGTCTGAAGATTACGGAAACGGGCGTGCAGTTCCTTGGCGACGCGGTTCACGCGGAGCAGCGGATGCATCTGCAGTCCGGTGCCCATGGCCCGGCGGAAGAACTCGATGAGGGACTCCGCATGCCAGTCGCCGTCCATGTAGGATTCGCCGACGCCAAGACTGCCGCGTAACGCCCGCGTGAAAAAGCGTTCGTGGTGGATTCTTACGTCCCAGGGCCGATCCCCGTCGATCCGGACATCCGCTCGGTCCAGCAACCCTGTAATGATGCGTTGAGCCAACGCTTGCATGCGATTTCCCCAACTTCGCTGCAAGTTCGAGATTCTTCCTTGGCCAATTTATAAATCATCCCTCGGGGCGATTCCATGTGCGCTGCGGCACAGCAACCTGGCTGGCCGGCACGGGGAAGGAGCGCGAGAACGAGAGGCGCCCGAAAAGGTCCTGAACGGCAGCGCGTGCAGCCAACCAGCGATAGTGATAAGTTCGAGCGAGAAAATTTTGCGTTTGGTCGACGAAGGGAAGGTCACGCAATGCGCACTGAATCAAAGACGGCTGGGCTCGCCGGCCTGATGGTCGCGGCGATATTCGCGCTTCTGGCATCCATGGCGCATGCCGCCACGCCTGATCCGCAAAGATATATCGTCTCGTTCCTGGATTCCCAGAAAGGCAAATCCGCGCTGCGCGCGGCCGGTGCGCGAATCGAACTCGATTTGCCGGCGCACGAGATCGCGGCGGCTCATATCCCCTCCCGTGCGCTCAAGGGCCTGCGCAACAATCCCCATATCGAATACATCGAGCCGGAGGTTGTTCGTTACCCGATGGCGCAGACCACGCCCTGGGGCGTGCCCGAGACCCAGGCGGATCTGGTGACGTACAACGCCATTGGAGACCTCACGGTCTGCATTATCGATTCCGGTTACAGCCTGGGGCACGAAGACCTGCCTGTCGATCATGTCACCGGCCCGGAC
>JASFOT010000188.1:0-5247 GCA_050116375.1 Gammaproteobacteria bacterium
ACTGGACCAGTCGGCGGATCAGACCCTCGACACCTCTCTCAGTCGCGCGTTCATCACCTTCGCCACGGCCAGGGGTCTGAATGCCGCCGTCAGCGCGGTGCAGGGCACGGAAGTCAGCCTGGGGGTCGGTGCCAGCGCGACCCTGAGCGTGGGCGAGGTTCTCGATCCGGTCAACGACCTGGTTGAACAGTTTGCCGACCTGATGCTGCTCGCCACCGTATCCCTCGGCATACAGCAGGTGCTCCTCTCCATGGGTCAGCATGCCTTCGTCAAATTGTTCCTGACCGCCGTGCTCGTCTTATGGGGCAGCCTCTATGTGGTCGCTCGCGCAGCGCCCCGGTGGCTGAGCGGCCTGCTGATCCTCGCCCTGATGGCGCGCTTCGCCATCCCGCTTGCGGCCATCGGCAACGACGTGGTTTTTCGCGTCTTCCTCGAGGAAAACTACATGGCCAGCGAATCGGCGATCGGCTCGGCGGTGGCAAACGCCGAGATCCTGTCGCCGGAGCCACAGCCTCCGGCAGCGCCGGACGAACAGGACGAACAGGGCTGGATCGAAGAGCTTAAAGGTCTTCACAGACAGCTGCAGCAGGGCCTCGACGTGGGCGCCCGACTCCAGAGGCTGGAAGACCTCAGGCAGGACGTGGAGGAGACTGCGGAACATGTAGTGAACCTGATCGTCGTCTTTCTGCTGCAAACCCTGATCATGCCCCTGGTGATACTCTGGGCCCTCTACATGTTCGTGAAGGGTCTGCTCATTTCCGCGGGCCGAAGAACGAACTCGGGTACGCTAACTGTAACGTCCACCGGGGAGAAGGATCCTTCCTGACATCACGGGAATCCGGATCCGACCGCACCCAGACAGAAGGAAATTCTCATGCAAAAGCAATTCCGTGCCCTGATCGTCATCGGCTTTTTCGCGTGCTGGCTCGGGGCCGCACCGTCGGTGGCTTCTATACAGAAAGATGAAGTGCAGAAGACCGTCCTCGTCACGGGCGCCAGCTCGGGCATCGGTCGCAAGATCACCGAGGTCCTGGCCGAAAATGGTTACTTCGTATACGCCGGTGCCCGGAAGGCAGAGGATCTCGCGGAACTGAACCAGATGGATAACGTGGAATCCGTCCGCCTTGACGTCACTGTACAGGAGGATATCGATGCCGCTGTCGCCCGCATCACCGAGGCGGGCCGGGGCCTGCATGGCATCGTCAACAACGCGGGCGTCGCGGTATTCAGCTCCATGAACGAAACCCCGGAAGAGGACATCGATTTCGTTTTCGACGTCAACGTTTACGGCCCCTACCGTATCAACAAGGCTTTCGCCCCGTTGCTGGTGGCCAGCAGTGGTCGTACAACGACTATCGGGTCAATCTCGGGCTTTATCTCGGGGGCCCGGAGCGGCACGTACAGCATGAGCAAATTCGCGGTGGAAGCCTACACCGACGCCCTGGCCGAAGAGATGGCTGAAAGCGGTGTACACGTCAGCGTCATCGAGCCCGGCGGTTACAAATCGAAAATACGGGAAAAGGTCGTGATGCACATGATCGGCAAAACACCCGGCGATACCGGGGAACTGACCGCGGACGAGAAATCCCGGCTGGAGCAGATCCGGGAACGTAACGCCAAGTTAAAGGAACCGGATGAAGTCGCCGAGGCCGTGCTGCACGCGTTGTTCGCCGAGAAGCCGAAGCCGCGCTACATGGTGGCGCCAAACCAGGAAGAAGCCGAGATAACCATACGAACCGCACTGACCCGCGTGGCTCAGCTCAATGCAGATCAGCCCTACAGCTATAGCCTCGAGGCACTGAAGAAAATGCTCGAGGAAGTCGTGGCGAACCAGTAAGAAGCGCTGCCGCCGCTCCCGAGTCATCGGCCACCCGAAGACTCCCGGTATGACTTCCGCCGAGGGCGATTTATCTCGATGTTACTTTAATAATAATTTTTAAAATATTGTTTTATAAACTTTTCTGCAGGCACTAGAAAGTTTCACCTCGGTTTCCATTTTCACCGAGCGCCATCGGGTCCGGTAGCGAACGGACGGTCTCCCGTGAACTAGGCTTAGTTTGCAAATCGTTTCCAACAACAACAGCAATCATGAACAGCCATTCCCAGATTCACGAACCGCACAAGATCAAGACGGTCCGCCTGCTGCCCTTCCCCTCTCTTGAAGAACGCAAAAAGAATCTTGCCGAGGCGAAGTTCAACGTCTTCAACCTCCTGCCGTCCCAGGTCACCTTCGACATGTGCTCCCACGCCACGAACGCCGTCAGCCAGGAGCAGCTCTCCAGCCAGTTCCTGGGCGATGAGGCTTACGCCGGGGCGCGCAACTTCGAGCACCTGCAGGTGGCCGTTTCCGAAGTCCTGGGACACTCCTACGTATGTCCGGTCCATAACGTACTCGGAGCCATCAAGCTGGTTCTGGCCACGCTGGCTGCTCCGGGCTCGGTGGTCCCCACCAATCACCGGACCTGGATCGATTTGTTTCAGGCAGCGGGACTCGTGGAGAGAGACGTGCGCTACCACCAGGGCGCAGTCTTCACCGGAGACATCGATATCGTGCTGCTGGAGGAAAGTCTTCAGGAGGGCAACGTATCCATCGTCGATCTGCAGGCCTTCGCGGATGGTCAGCACCCCTTCAGTCTGGCCAACCTGAGGGCCGTGCGTGACATTACCCGACGCCACGGCGTTCGATTGATCTGCAACGGCTCCCGGGTGGTCGAGAACGCCTGGTACGTGCAGAGACACGAGCCCGGGTGGTCCACCCGATCCATCTCCGAGATCGTCATGCAGATTGCCAAAACCTGCGACGTCTTCCAGATGGACGGTGCCCAGGACCCCAAGTGCAATACCGGCGGTGTGCTCACGACCGACGATCCGGACGATTACGAGAAATTGATGAATGAGGTCGTCGTATACGAGGGCCTGCACACCTACGGAGGTATGGCCGGTCGCACCATGGAGATGCTGGCCCGGGGACTGGTCGAGATGTGCGATGAGGACGAGGTCCACTGGGTCATGCAGCAAACGGAGCGATTTACCCAACGACTTCGCGACGGCGCTGTGCCCCTGGAGAGGGGCTGCGACGGCGCATATATCGAAACCTGGCGGTTCCTGCCTCACATCGAGGCCAATGCCCAGGACACTTTCTCCGCCGCCCTGTACCAGATGTCCGGCGTCCGGGCGATCGCCCACGGTCGAGTCGGTCGCGACGACTACGTGCCCGTTCAGATTCCGCGACTCGCCATGACCAACGAGCAGCTGGACCAGGTGGCCGACGCCATCATCAGCCTCTACAAACAGCGCGAGAAGATTCTGCCCATGCAGCTCCACGGCCACGGTGAATTCCGCGACCAGATGGAATACCACGGTGTATTGCCGGATCTCGAGTGCCACGAGTTCGACACCTTTCCCTACGAGATCCATACCATCGAACGTATCGGCAATCTCGACCGTCGGGCCCGGGAGCGAGCCATACGGGCTGCCGGTTACAACACGTTTCTGTTGCGCTCCGCCGACGTCGCCATCGATCTGCTGACCGACTCCGGCACCTCGGCCATGAGCACCGAGCAGTGGGCCGCCTACGACGCCACCCCGGCAGTCACCGGCGACAGCGCCGCCTATCGCAAGCTGGTGTCGAATCTGAGAGACATCACGGGCTATGAGCACATCATCCCGACCCACCAGGGCCGGGCCGCAGAGCACATCCTGTCGACGATTCTCATCCAGCCCGGTCAGCTGGTGCCCGGCAACATGTACTTCACTACTACAAAGCTGCATCAGGAACTGGCGGGCGGCGTCTTTGCCGACGTCATCGTCGACGAGGCCCACGATCCGGAAAACGACTTCCCCTGGAAAGGCAACATCGACCTCGAAAAGCTGAAAGCCCTGGTGGAGAAGCACGGGGCGAAACAGCTTGCCTATGTCTCCTTCGAGCACTGCGTCAACATGGCCGGCGGGCAGCCGGCCAGCATGGACAACATGAAGGCCGTCTATGCCTGGTGCCAGGGCCAGGGCATCCCCGTGATCTTCGACGCCACGCGGTGCGTGGAAAACGCTCGCATGATCCAGAGCCGCGACCCGCGCTACAAGGACGTCAGGATCCGGGACATCCTGCGGGAGATGATGCTCTATGGCGACGGCTGCACGGTAAGCGGAAAGAAGGATTTTCTGATCAACATCGGCGGCATCCAGGCCTTCAGAGATAACGCAGAGTGGGCACGGCGTGCCCGCCACCTGCTGCGTCTGTACGAAGGCAACGTTACCGACGGAGGTCTTGCCACGGCAGATGTGGCCGCCATGGCCCGCGGCGTCGAGGAAATGCTCGACGATCGATACATCCGGTCACGAGTCGCCCAGACGAGGCTGCTGGGCCAGATGCTGATGGACGGCGGCGTACCCATCGTGAAGCCACCGGGCGGTCACGCAATCTTTCTCGATGCCCGGCGTTTCCTCTCGCACCTCGACCAGGATGAGTTCCCCGCTCAGACGCTTGCTGCCGAAATCTACGTGGAAACCGGCGTGCGCACCATGGAACGGGGCAACGTCTCCAAGGGCAGGAACCCGGAAACGGGAAAAAATTACCGACCCGCCCTCGAGCTCGTACGCCTCACGATACCCAGGAGGGTTTACAGCAACGATCACATGCGAGGGGTCGCCGAAGGCATCATCCGGCTTTACGAGCGGCGGGCGGGAATCCGGGGACTGAGGTTCGTCTACGAACCTGCCCAGCTCAGGTTTTTCCAGGCCAGGTTCGAACGGGTATGAGAGGACGCTTACCGCTACTCTGACAGAGGTCTCGCGAACATGGCGCTGTGCAGCGGCACGTTCACATCCAGAGCCCTGACCGAGGCGCGCCAGGTGCCGTCGGCATTCGAAATCCAGCGGGGATGGTGAATGCCGTCTTTCACGAAATCCCAGGGCCCGGACAGGCTGCCGATCTCGTCATCGTAGGTGCCGAATGCGTAAGGTTCGCCTTTCGCGTCCAGCCTGAACCACAGGATGCGCCTTCCCTTTTCGAAAATCTCGAGGCGGCCGTCGTCCGCCAGCCCGAGGGAGAGCGCAGCATCGCCGGCCGCGATCCGGTGAATAGATCTGTAAAGGTGCGAGGCGTACCATTGCATGTCCTCTTTGAAACGCTCGGCGGGCAGGTCCTCGATGCGGCCGACGCGGCTCAGACGCCAGCTCCTGTCACCGTCCACCACTCGGACAAGATGCAGGTCCCGCGCGGTAGTCTCTATTCGGAATCGCGGGCGC
>JASFOT010000189.1:0-5206 GCA_050116375.1 Gammaproteobacteria bacterium
TGCCCCTCCGGCGTCAATTATCACCGGTTGGCGGACATCGGACGGGAGGCCCTGGCAGACAGGAATTTGCGTCCCTGGTGGGATCGCTGGCGAAGGAAGTTCGCCGCCCGTTTTTTCGACGGAAGCCGGATGCTCAAGGCATCCGTGGCCGTCGGACGATCGGTCCGCTGGCTGCTGCCGCCTTCACTGGCCCGACAGCTTTCACGGTCGGGGCCGGCGGAGTGGCCCGTCCCTAAGGAAGAAACGGATCATCAGGTCATGCTTCACGAGGGCTGCGTCCAGCCAATACTGGCGCCGACAATCAACGCGGCGGCCGCCCGTGTGCTCGGCCGACGCGGGATCGGCAGCCGGCGGGCAGAAGGATGTTGCGGGGCTTTGGCCTACCACCTGGACGACATCGATCGGGCGAAGGCACAGATCCGGCGGAATATCGACGCCTGGTGGCCCGACCTGGAGCAATCGAAGGGCATGGTGGTCACCGCCAGCGGCTGCGCAGCCTTCCTCAAGGATTACGGGCACATCTGCCGGGACGACCCGGCGTATGCCGAGCGTGCCCGGGAACTCGCCGATCGCGTGTCGGACGTGAGTGAATTCGTGGAGCCCCTTCCCCGGCAGGCGGGGACCGGGAAGCTCAAATTTGCGCTGCATATACCGTGCACATTGAAGAACGCGCTCGGCGGTGAAGCCCGTCTCCGGAAGCTGCTGAACGACAGCGGCTGGCAGATTGTTCCCACGGCGGACGACGGACAATGCTGCGGTTCGGCAGGGGCCTACTCGCTGCTGCACCGGCAGACCGCCGGGAAATTGCGAGACACCAGGCTGGAGGTCCTGGAGTCCGGCTCTCCTGAATGCATCCTGACTGCGAACATCGGCTGCATGTCCCACCTGGCCGGCGCTACCGCGATTCCCGTTCGGCACTGGATCGAGGCGTGGGACGAGGCAGAGGAATGATTTTTATCTGTCCGGGTTCTGCTGCAGGCACGGCGGGAAAAGACAAATGGCGCCCTGGTGGGGATTGCGCCCCGTGATTACGGTAATCCCCTACGCATTCCCGTAGATTACCCCTGACGGGCAGTCTACCTTTACAATCGGATAAGATTATCACCGGAATTCAATAATCCGGAAGATGATCGTGCGTGGTCACGGTGGCGCATGGATCGCGATTTGGAGTCATCACCGCACCCCCGGATCATGGGCTGGATTCTATTTGGAATCTGATTTCTGCCATCCGCGATCGGACAATTCCGAATGATCGGGATGGCGTTGGGAGGGAAATAAGAATGAAGCGATTATTGAGATTTGTTGTACCGGTGGCGATTTCATCCGGGCTTCTGTTCGGATGCGCCGCGCCGGAGCAGTACACGCCGACGCCTTTCACGCCGGTGACCGTTGACACGACGGACTACATTCAGAAGGTCCAGGCATTCGCCATTATCGTGGACGCGTCGTCATCGATGGGAGGCGACCACATCAGGAAATTCCAGTACGAGAAGGATCTGGTCAACCGGATGAATCAGACGATTCCGCCGCTGGATTATGAAGCGACCGTGGTCGCGTTCGGCACCGGCTCCTGCGTCAAGAACAAGATGGCATGGCAGGTGACGGGGCCCGCCCAGTATCGCGAGTCGGATATCGCGGCCGCCGTGGCGGCGGTGAAGTGCACCAGTGGTTGGAGCCCGCTCGAATCCGCTATCACGGATGCGGGCGCAGTTCTGACCCCGGTGGCGGGCCACTCGGCGCTGTTCATCGTCAGTGACTTCAAGGAACTGGATCGCAATGCCGTGGTCGCCGCCGCTCAGGAGATGAAGACCAGTCTCGGTGCGCGGCTGTGCATCTACCCTGTGCAGATCGGCGACAACACGGGTGGCCGGAGTCTCGCTGACGAACTGGCGGCCATCGGCGGTTGCGGTCCGGCGGTGAATGCCGACGCCATCGCCTCAGCCGACGGCATGGCCAATTTTGTGACCGGAGCGCTGCTGGCTCCCGCGCCACCGCCGCCGGCTCCCGTGGCCGTGGATGGTGACGCGGACGGCGACGGCGTGCCCGACAGCCGGGACAAGTGCCCCAATACGCCGAGAGGCGTCCGCGTGACTTCCGAGGGTTGCTGGGTCCTGTCCGGTCAGGATGTGCTGTTCGACTTCAACAGCGCTCGCATCAAGGACACCTACGTGCTGGATGAGGCCGCCAAGATTCTGCTGGATAATCCGGAGATCACCGGCGAGCTCCGCGGGCACACCGACAGTGTCGGCCCCGAGGAGTACAACATGCAGCTGTCGAAGCGACGCGCCGAGGCTGTGCATGAGTACTTCATCAAGAAGGGTGTCGCCCGTGAACGTCTGCGGGCCGTCGGTTACGGTGAAAGCTCACCGGTGGCGTCGAACGACACGCCGGAAGGCCGTCACCTGAACCGCAGGGTTGAACTCAGAGCTGACTGACGCTCGCCGGATCATCGGCAAGCAGTAACACGGGGAGGCAGGATTTCGGTTCTGCCTCCCCGATCTTTTCAGGCTGGATTGAGCGGCTGACGCCGCCATGCCGTCCATCTCGCCGGGTAGCAACCCCTGTGTCCAAGCTGATCTCGGTCATGGCAGAGGGCACGCGTGGGTCATAAGCTCAAGAATTGGTTGACGGGCCCAAGCTCGCTTGGCCGCATGGAGTAATGCCCTAATGGTGCGCTTTCTTACCAGTCGCTCGGCCTCCGCCACCGCGATCATCGCCGGGCTCCTTCTCAACGCCCTCGCGGGCTGTAGCAAGCCCGCACCCCCGCAGCCACCACTCCAGGAAGTCGAAGTGATCACGGTGCAGATGAAGACCGTCCCGGTGGTGTTCAACCGTATCGCCCAGACCGAGAGTTCCCGCGAGGTGCAGGTGGTAGCGCGGGTTTCCGGTTTTCTCGAGGAGATCACTTACGAAGAAGGAGGCCCGCTTCAGCAAGGTGACGTGATGTTCGTCATGGATCGAAAGCCGTTTCTGGCGGAGGTGGAAGCTGCCCAGGGCGAACTCGAGGCGTCCGAGGCGCGGCTCTGGATCGCCAACGCGAACCTGAATCGAACCCGGCCCCTTGCGGAGGCGGATGCCTTGAGCCAAAGCGATCTTGACCGGGCGATCGGCGACAAGAAAGCAGCCGAGGCCGCGGTGTACGCTGCCAAGGCGCGCCTGACGCAGGCCAAGCTGGATCTGGGTTACGCGACTATTCGGGCCCCTGTCACCGGACTGTCCGGCAAGGCCAGGCAGCGGGAAGGCGCGTACCTGAATGCGTTCGGTGATTCTGCCAACCTGAGCTACGTTTCGCAGGTCGATCCCATCTGGGTGAATTTCAGTATCTCCCAGAACGAGCGCGAGAGGACCAGCCGGGCTGCAGCAGAGGGCAAGCTGATCCTGCCGACCGAGACGAGATACGAGTTCGAAATTGTTCTTGCTGACGGCGCCGTGTTCCCCTACAGGGGGGTGTTCGACTTTGCGGCGCCCACCTTCGATGAGAGAACGGGCACCTTTGCCGCCAGGGCCGTGGTCGAGAATCCGGATTCTGTGCTGCGCCCGGGGATGTTCGTGACCGTTCGCATTCTCGGAGCCAAGCGGCCTGACGCTGTTGTGGTTCCTCAGGAGGCTGTCCAGCAAACCACCAATGGCCACGTGGTGTGGCTTGTGACTGACCAGGGACAGACGGAGAGGCGACCCGTGACCATGGGTGACTGGGTCGACAGGGACTGGGTGGTAGAAAACGGCCTGTCAGGAGGCGAGACCATCATCGTCGGCGGACTGAATCGCATCCGCCCGGGCATTCCAGTCAAGACGGTGGCGTACAAGGATTCGAGCGCCTCTTCCAAGCCGACCGCTTCGAGCAACTAGGCAACGGGATGGGTCCCAGTTTTTTTATCGACCGCCCGGTTTTCGCCTCGGTCATATCGATTGTCATCATACTCGCCGGCCTTGCGTCGCTGCAGGTCACGCCGGTGGCTCAGTATCCGGACGTGGCCCCGCCAACGGTCACGGTCTCTGCGCGCTATCCCGGCGCCACGGCCGAGGTCGTCTCCAATACGGTGGCTGCGCCTATCGAGCAGCAGGTCAACGGCGTGGATGACATGATCTACATGACGTCCACCAGTTCGTCGTCCGGCGACATGACTCTCACCGTCACCTTCGAACCTGGCACCGATCCCGATATCGCCCAGGTCAACACCCAGAACCGCGTGAGCCAGGCTCTGGCCCAGCTGCCCCAGGTGGTCAACGATCAGGGCGTTACCGTCGAGAAGAAGTCACAGGCCTTCATGATGGTGATCAGTTTCTTCTCCCCCGAGGGCAGTATCGATCCCGTCTACCTGAACAACTATGTCAATCTGTACATTTACGACGCCGTGAAGCGGCTGCCCGGCGCCAACCTGTCCAGCATGTTCCCAATCCCGGACGTGGCCATGCGCATTTGGCTCAAGCCGGATCGGCTGGCCCAGATGGGAATCACCGCGGCGGAAGTGGCCAACGCCATTGCCGGGCAGAATCAGGCCTTTGGTATCGGGCAGATCGGCCAGTCCCCCGCGCCTCCCGGGACCCTGCAGAACTTCCCCGTGACCAGCCAGGGAATGCTGGTTCAGCCGACAGAGTTCGAGGACATTATCATTCGCACCGGTGAAGCCGGCGAGGCCGCCATTGTCCACGTGGGTGACGTCGGCTGGGCCGAGCTGGGTGCCCAGAATTACTCGGTCAACAGCAAGGTCAACGGCGCGACGGCGGCCCATCTGGTGGTTTACCAGCAACCAGGGGCAAACGCTATTGCGACCTCCCAGAGGGTCAGGGCGCTTCTGGCGGACCTGGAACCCGGTTTTCCGGATGACTTCGAGTACAGGGTAGTACTCGACACGAGCAGGTTCACCGAGGCCTCTATCGAAAAGGTGGTCCACACCTTTTTCGAGGCGGTGATCCTGGTCGTGGCCGTGGTTTTCCTCTTTCTCCAGAGCTTCCGCGCTACCGTGATCCCGGTGATCGCAGTGCCGGTGGCGATCATCGGTACCTACATCGGCGTGTATTCGCTGGGCTTCTCCACGAACATGCTGACTCTGTTCGGAATGATCCTCGCTATCGGCCTGGTGGTGGACGATGCCATCATCGTGGTGGAGGCAGTGGAGCACAAAATGGCCACCAAGGGCCTTTCGCCGAAGGAAGCGGCCAAGGAGGCCATGGGCGAGCTGACCGGCGCCCTGGTGTCCATCGT